>CALBTN010000173.1 GCA_937967345.1 uncultured Rubrivivax sp.
TCGCGTGGCCGACGTGCAGGTAGCCGTTGGGCTCGGGCGGGAAGCGCGTGCGGATGCGCGCCGGGTCGATCTGCCCGGCCGCGTGGTGCGCGGCGTCGCCGGGCGTGCCGCCGAAACGGCGGTTGGCATAGGTGCCGGCTTCGAGGTCGCGTTCGATCGCCGCGCGCACGAAATTGCCGGGCGTTGCGAGCTTGGCGGGCTCTTCTTTGGGGGCGCAGGACATGCCGGCGATTCTATCGAGCACCCCTGCGCGGGCAGGGCGCGGGCTGCGGGTCCGAGCGCGCGGCGGGCGGCGTTCCCGGCGTGTTCCACGTTCTTGGGGGTTGACACCATACATACCGGTCGGTACGTTGCATACCAACCAGTCTGTTTCCTATGGCCCCGATCACCACCGATTCCCGTGCCCGGCTGCTCGACGCCGCGCTGGCGACGATCCGCCGCAAGGGTTACGCCGCCACCACGGTCGACGACCTGTGCGCCGCCACGCAGTTGTCCAAGGGCAGCTTCTTCCACCACTTCAAGAGCAAGGAACACTTGGCACTCGCGGCGGCGCAGCACTGGAACGACAGCACCGGCGCGCTCTTCGCCAGCGCGCCGTACCAGCAGGTGGCCGATGCGCGCGCACGGCTGCTGGCCTACATCGACTTTCGCACTGCGCTGGCGCAAGGCGAGTTGCCCGACATCAGCTGCTTGCTCGGCACGCTGGCGCAGGAGACCTACGCCACGCACCCGGCGATCCGCGAGGCCTGCCGCGCCGGCATCGAAGGCCACGCGATGACGCTGGTGCCGACCATCGCCGAAGCCAAGGCGCGCCATGCGCCCAAAGCGAAATGGACGCCGCAGAGCCTGGCGCTGTTCACGCAGGCCGCGCTGCAAGGCGCCTTCGTCGTCGCCAAGGCCGCAGGCGACGCGCAGGCCGCGGCGCCGTTGATCGCGCACCTGCGCACCTACGTGCAAGGCCTGCTCGGCGGCGAGCCGGCCGCGGCTAGCCCCCGAAGCACTCCCCGACGTAGACCCAAGCGATGAGAGTCGAGCCCTATCTGATGTTCGCCGGCCGCGGTGCCGCAGCGCTGGGTCTCCACCCTGACGGGAGAGCCTGATGAACCACATCGATGGCTTTGTCGCCGCCGTGCCCGACCACCGGCGCGAGGATTACCTCGCCTTCGCGCGCAAGTTCGCCGCGCTGTTCAAGGAGTACGGCGCGCTGCGCGTCGTCGATTGCTGGGGCGACGACGTGCCCGAAGGCAAGCTCACCTCGTTTGCGCTGGCGGTCAAGCGCGAGCCCGCAGTGACGGTGATCTTCGGCTGGGTCGAGTGGGCCGACAAGGCGGCGCGCGATGCCGGCTGGCGCAGGATCGAAGCCGACCCGCGCATGGACCCGGGCGCGAGCGCGATGCCCTTCGATGGCAAACGCATGATCTTCGGCGCCTTCCAGACCATCTCCGACCTGTAGAGCACACCCCGAGGAGCCACCATGCAGTTCGCCCCCTACCTCAACTTCGACGGCAACTGCGCCGAAGCCTTTGCCTTCTACGCCAAGCTGTTCCAGGGGACTATCGTCCACCAGGGCACCTACGGCGAGATGCCGGCATCCGAAGGCATGCCGCCGCTGCCCGAGGCGGCCAAGAGCCGCATCATGCACGTGCACCTGCAGATCAAGGACCAGTCGTTGATGGGTTCCGACGCGATGCC
Source organism: uncultured Rubrivivax sp. (assembly GCA_937967345.1). Classification (GTDB taxonomy): domain Bacteria; phylum Pseudomonadota; class Gammaproteobacteria; order Burkholderiales; family Burkholderiaceae_C; genus Rubrivivax. Next base: position 1,693 of record CALBTN010000173.1, read on the forward strand.
GGGCGCGCAGGCGAGCTGCGGCGGCTTCGAGCCCGTGCAGGGTTTTTCGGTCTCGATCCAAGCCGCCAGCGTCGACGAAGGCCGCCGCTTGTTCGACGCGCTGGCCCAGGGTGGGCAGGTCACGATGCCCTTTGCCGCCACCTTCTGGTCGCCCGGCTTCGGCATGGTGCGCGACCGCTTCGGCACGCCGTGGATGGTCAACGTGCCGGGGCAAGCCTGAGCAGGCTCAGACACGCAGTCCAGCCAGGAGACCTTCATGACCGAGCGCACCGTCCACCTGCACCGCGTGCTGCGTTGCCCGCCGCACAAGCTGTACCGCGCCTTCACCGAGGCCGGCGCGATGGCCAAGTGGCTGCCGCCGCACGGCTTCACCTGCAGCGTGCAGCAGTTCGACGCCCGCGTCGGCGGCAGCTTTCGCATGTCGTTCCACGACTTCGGCAGCGGCCACAGCCATTCCTTCGGCGGCGAGTACCTCGAACTCGTGCCCGACGAATTGATCCGCTACACCGACCGCTTCGACGATCCGAACCTGCCCGGCGAGCTGCAGGTCACCGTGCGCCTGAAGGCGGTGAGCTGCGGCACCGAGCTGGACATCACCCAGGCCGGCATCCCAGAGCTCATCCCGCTGGAGATGTGCTACCTGGGCTGGCAGGACTCGCTCGCGCAGCTGGCAGCGCTGGTGGAAGCGCAGACCGGCGCATAGCCGCTCGCAGGAGACCCCAGATGATCAATGCCGACTTCGCCTGCCCGCATTTGCTGAAGCTCGAACGCACGCTGGCCGCGCCGCGCGCCGCGGTCTGGCGCTGCTGGACCGAGCCCGAGCTGCTGATGCAATGGTTCTGCCCCGCGCCGTGGCGGGTGAGCGTCGTGCGCCGCGAACTGCGCAGCGGCGGCGCGAGTTTCATGCGCATGGAAGGCCCGGGCGCCGACGGCCAGCCGATGGTGCAGAACCTTCCGGGCTGCTACCTGCTGGTCGAGCCGATGTCGCGGCTGGTGTTCAGCGACGCCTTCGTCGGTGACTGGATGCCGGGCCCGGCCAAGCCCTACATGGTCGGCGACATCCGCTTTGCCGACGCACCGGGCGGCGCCACGCTGTACACCGCCATGGTGCGGCACTGGAGCGCCGAAGACCGCGACGCGCACGAGAAGCTGGGCTTCCACGAGGGCTGGGGCAGGGCCGCCGACCAACTCGAGGCGCTGGCGAAGACGCTGGCTGCGTGAACATTGGCCCACCCAAGCCAGGAGCAAACCCTGTCCAGCTCGATCCGCACTTGCCTTTGGTTTCGAGACGGCAGGGGGCGCGAGGCCGCGCAGTTCTACTGCTCGTTGATCCCGGGTAGTCGGGTCGAACAGACCTTTGCGATCGACAACGCCGGCGGCACCTGCTGGTTGATCAATTTCTCGCTCGGCGCAGTGCCGTACCAGATCCTCGACGCCGGCCCTCATTTCGCGTTGACCGAGGCCGTGTCGATTTCGGTCGAAACGGTCGATCAGGCCTAGACAGATCGACTGTGGGCCGCGCTCACCGCAGACGGTGGCGAGGAAAGCCACTGTGGCTGGCTCAAAGACCGCTACGGGGTGTCGTGGCAGATCTTCCCGCGAAGGCTGACGGAACTGACGTTGAGCCCAGACAAGCGTGTGGCCGCCAAGGCCATGGCCGCGATGATGAAGCAGATGAAGATCGATATCGCTGCCATCGAAGCAGCGGTTCGTGGTTAGAAGCCTGTGGCGGCACGGCTTGATCCGCGCCACGCCGGGCGCGCGCGCAGCAGGACACGATGCATCCTGCAGGGCACGATCACCGGCCGCCGCAATGGCGCGGCCGCCGCCTGCCGGCCAGGGCTGGGCAGGCCCGAGGACCGCCACACTGTGCATTGGCTGGACAACCGCTGCACGGCGGCTGCGACGGAGACCTCGGTGGACATCGTCAGCCCGCACTGGCGTCGTTGCGGCGGCCCCGGTCCGCCACGGTGGCGCGCGGCCGGCGCTGCATTGGTCGGCATGCTGTTGCCATGATCAGGTGATCGGCGTGCGACCTGCGCGGGTCGTGTGCCGCCGTGCTGCCAGGCCGTCGTGCAACGGACAAGGCCCGCGCTGCGGGCCTTGGTTGCAGGTGCAGGCAAGCTGCAAGGCGCGGCGCCGAACGCCGCCGCGCTCAGGATCCGCCGGGGTTCACCGACGTGAAGCGCGTCTCGGGCCGGTCGTCGGCGCGGTGGATCGTGGTCACGCCCTTCTTCATCGCCCACGGCCGCAGCTGGTGGTGCAGCGGGATGCTGTGCACCTCGTCGCGCGTCAGCACCAGCGCGTCGCGGACCTGCGCGTTGCGCTTGGCCACGTCGGTCTCGGTCTTCATCGCGTCGACCAAGGCGTCGATCTTCGGGTCGCTGATGCGGCCGAAGTTGAAGTTGCCGTCGGCGCCGGTGGTGCGGGTGCGGATCAGCGATTGCAGCGGATATTGCGCGTCGAAGGTGGCCACGCCCCAGCCCAGCAGGTAGGCCGAGGTGTCGAAGTTCTGCACCTTCTGGATGAAAGTGGCAAAGGACTCGGCGACCAGCTTGGTCTTGACGCCGGCGCGCGCCCACATCGCGACCACGTTCTGGCAGATCTCCTCGTCGTTGACGTAGCGGTTGTTCGGGCAGTTCAGCTGCGTCTCGAAGCCCTGCGGGTAGCCGGCCTCGGCCAGCAGCTTCTTCGCGCGCTCGGTGTCAGGCTTGGCGACCACGTCGATCTCGGGCGAGTGGCCGTTGACGCCCGGGGCGACGATGATGCCCGCCGGCAGCGACAGCCCGCGCATGGTGTTGCGCTTGATCGCCTCGCGGTCGATGGCGATCGACAGCGCCTCGCGCACGCGCTTGTCCTTGAACGGGTTCTTGCCCTTGACGTTGCTGAACTTCAGCTCGGGGCTGTACTCGTCCAGCGCGATGAAGATGGTGCGCACCTCGTGGCCGTCGAGGATCTTCAGCTTCGGGTCCTGACGCAGCCGCGCCACGTCCTGCACCGGCAGGTCGGTGAGCATGTCCACGTCGCCCGACAGCAGCGCCGCCACGCGCGTCGGGTCGCTCTTGATCGGGGTGTAGATCACCTCGGTCACGTTTCCGCTGTGTTTGCCCCACCAGTCCTTGTGGATGGTCATCGTGATGCGCTGGTCGGGCGTCCAACTGGTGATCTTGTACGGGCCGGTGCCGTTGACGTTGCGCGACGCGTAGTTGTCTTCCTTGGCCTTGTAGTCCTGCGTGTTCGTCGTCTTGTTCTTCTCCGACCACGCCTTGCTCATGATGCGAAAGTCGATGATGTTGCGCAGCAGGATCGGCTGCGGCGCGCTCAGGATGAAGTCGACGGTGTGGTCGTCGACCTTCTTGATCTCGCTGATGCCGGAGACGTAGATCTGCAGCGTGCCCTGCGGCTGCTTGATACGCGCGAACGAGAAGATCACGTCGTCGGCGGTGAAGGGGCTGCCGTCGGCGAACTTCACGCCCTTGCGCAGCTCGAAGCGCACCTGCGTCGGGCTGATCTGGGTCCACTTGGTGGCCAGCGCGGGCTCGACCTCGAACTTCTCGTTGTAGCGCGTCAGGCCTTCGTACGAGTGCATCAGGATCGCGAGCGTGGTCGCGTGGTTCTGCGAATGCGGGTCCAGCGTCAGGATGTCGTTCTGCGCGGCCCAACGCAGCGTCTCGGCCTGCACCGCGGTGCCGCCCACGGCGGCGCAGGCCAGCGCCGCTGCGGTCAGGAGGGAGCTGAGTTTCATCGACGGTCTCCGGGAGTTCGAGAAGGCCGCATCCTAGGTCAATCGCCTGCACGCCCCCCGCCGGGAAAGCCCGTGCCGGTGCGCCGCCTTGCATCGCCTGGCGCCGTGCGCTGTCAGGATAGGGTAGGGCGGCAGCGTTCCAATCGCGTCGCAGCCGATGCCGCAGGCCCGGTGATAAAGTGCGGCGCGCACCTGGGTGCCAGGTGCGCGCCGCCCGCTTCAGCGGGGCGCGTCGCAATCCGTCGACCGGTGCAGCCGGCGGCACGGAAGGTTGGTCAACCCATCACAGCCTGCGGAAACCGCAAGCGAGAGGTGAGCGCGAGATGATGCAGCAGTACCGATCCAACTCGTACCTGTTCGGCGGCAACGCGCCGTATGTCGAGGAGCTGTACGAGGCCTACCTCGACAACCCCGGCAGCGTTCCCGACAATTGGCGCGCCTACTTCGACCGGCTGCAAAACGTCGCCGCGGTCGACGGCAGCGATGCGCGCGACGTGCCCCACGCGCCGGTGGTCGAGTCGTTCGCGCAGCGCGCCAAGGCCAACGCCTTCGCGCTCAAGGCCAGCGAAGCCGATCTGGCGGTGGCGCGCAAGCAGGTGCACGTGCAGTCGCTGGTGGCGGCCTACCGCATCCTCGGCAGTCGCTGGGCCGATCTGGACCCGCTCAAGCGCGCCGAGCGGCCGAAGCTGCCCGAACTCGAGCCGGCGTTCTACGACCTGACCGAAGCCGACCTCGACATCACCTTCTCGGCGGCCAACACCTACTTCGGCAGCGCCGAGAACATGACGCTGCGCGAGATCCTGCAGGCGCTGCGCGAAACCTACTGCGGCAGCATCGGCGCCGAGTACATGCACGGCACCGACCCGGCCGAGAAGCGCTGGTGGCAAGAGCGCCTGGAGTCGATCCGCAGCAAGCCCAGCTTCACGTCCGAGCAGAAGATCCACATCCTCGACCGCCTGACCGCGGCCGAGGGCCTGGAGCGCTACCTGCATACCAAGTACGTCGGCCAGAAGCGCTTCAGCCTGGAAGGCGGCGAGAGCTTCATCG
>CALBTN010000174.1 GCA_937967345.1 uncultured Rubrivivax sp.
CGTGAGGTTCGAGAATATGCGGCGCCCCTCGGGCGAGACGGCGATGCCGCGGCGCATGATCAGGTGTGACGGCTGCTGGGTGATGTCGTCGCCCTCGAAGCGGATGCTGCCGCCGCTGGCGCGCGGCGCGCCGCACACCGTCATCAGCAGCGAGGTCTTGCCGGCCCCATTGGCGCCGATCAACGAGACGATCTCCCCCTGGTTCACATGCAGGCTCACGCGGTTGACCGCGCAGATGGCGCCGTAGTGGGTGGAGATCGAGTCGACTTGCAGCGTCGGCGTCGGCATCAGGCTTCTCCCAGGTAGGCCTTGATCACCCGCTCGTCGCTGCGGACGGCGTCCGGCGTTCCCAGCGCGATCGGCTTGCCGTACTCCATGACCAGAATGCGTTCGGACACTCCCATCACCAGGCCCATGTCGTGCTCGATCAGCAGCACGGTGACGCCGTACTGCTGGCGCAAATGATCGATCAGGCCCTGCAGATCCTTCTTCTCCTGCGGGTTCAGGCCCGCGGCCGGCTCGTCGAGCATCAGCAGGCGCGGCTTGGTGATCATGCAGCGGGCGATCTCCAGCCGGCGCTGGTGGCCGTAGGCGAGGTTGCCGGCCTCGCGGTTGACGAACTCGCGCAGCCCCATCACATCGAGCCAATGCAGCGCCTGCTCGATCTTTTGCGCCTCGCTGCGGCGGTAGCTCGCGGTGTTGAACAGGCCGGCGAGCATCGGCGCGCGCGACTGGCGGTGCTGGGCCACCAGCAGGTTTTCCAGCACCGTCATCGCCTTGAACAGGCGCACGTTCTGGAAGGTGCGCACCACGCCGTGATTGGCCACCTGATGGCTGCTCTGGCCGGTGATGCTGTGTCCTTGCAGCGCGATCTGGCCGCCGCTGGGCCGATAGAAGCCGCTGATGCAGTTGAACACCGTGGTCTTGCCCGCACCGTTCGGTCCGATGATCGCGAACACCTCCTTCGGCGTCACGTCGAAGCCGACGCCGTCGACGGCCAGCAGGCCGCCGAAGCGCATGCTCAGATCCTTGACTTCGAGCAGTGCCGTGCTCACGTGGGCACCTCGACGTGATGGCGCTTCATCGGCAGCAGGCCCTGCGGGCGCCACATCATCATCAGCACGAGGACCCCACCGAACACGGCCATGCGGTATTCGGAGAACTCGCGCGCCAGCTCCGGCAGCACGGTGAGCACCACGGCGGCGAAGATCACGCCGAGCTGCGATCCCATGCCGCCCAGCACCACGATCGCCAGGATCAGCGCGGACTCGATGAAGGTGAACGACTCCGGGTTGACGATGCCCTGGCGCGCCGCGAAGAACGCGCCGCCGAAGCCCGCGAACATGGCGCCGAGCGTGAACGCCGAGAGCTTGACCTTCATCGGGTTCAGACCCAGCGAGCGGCAGGCGATCTCGTCCTCGCGCAGCGCCTCCCAGGCGCGTCCGATGGGCATGCGGATCAGGCGGTTGCTGATGTAAAGCGTCACCATCGCCAGCGTCAGCGCCATCAGGTACACGAAGATCACCATGTGGATCGATTGGAACTCCAGCCCGAAGAACTGATGGAAGGTCGTGCCGCCCTCGACGCTCGGGTTGCGCGCCATCTCCAGTCCGAAGACGGTGGGCTTGGGAATGCTGGAGATGCCGTCCGGGCCGCCGGTCAGCCACGTCATGTTGACCAGCAGCAGCCGGATGATTTCGCCGAAACCCAGCGTGACGATGGCCAGGTAGTCGCCGCGCAGCCGCAGCACCGGCACGCCCAGCACGAAGCCGAACAGCGCCGAGGCTGCCCCGGCCAGAGGCAGCGCGTGCCAGAAGCTCCAGCCGGCCCAGTGGAACAGCAACGCGTAGGTGTAGGCGCCCACCGCGTAGAAGCCGACGAAACCCAGGTCGAGCAGGCCGGCGAAGCCGACGACCACGTTCAGGCCCAGGCTCAGCATCACGTAGATCAGCGTCAGCGTGGCGATGTCGACCGCATTGCGGCCGGCAAAGAAGGGCCAGACGGCGGCGAGCAGCAGCGCCGCGATCAGCAGCACCTTGCGCTGGCCTGCGGAGGCCTGCGGCAGGCTGGGCAGCGCCAGGCGCGGCCGCTTGGCCAGCATCGGGCGCAGCATCTGCACGACGAAGACTGCGAGGCAGCCCCACAGCAGCGTGGGCCATTCGGGCACGATGACGGTGCGTGTGCCGGCGCGCTCGAGGTGCAGCGTGAACACCGGCAACAGCACGATCGCGGCGAGCGCGGATGCGACCAGCGCGTCGCGCAGATGAAGCGAAAAGCCGCGTGCGCCTTGCATCACACCTTCTCCACTTCGGGTTTGCCCAGCAGACCGCTGGGGCGGAACATCAGGATCGACACCAGCAGGGCAAAGGCGACGATGTCCTTGTATTCGGACCCGATGTAGGCGGCCGCGATGGTCTCGGCCACGCCCAGGATGACGCCGCCGAGCATCGCTCCCGGGATGCTGCCGATGCCGCCGAGCACGGCGGCGGTGAAGGCCTTGATGCCGGCAATGAAGCCGATGAACGGATTGAGCTTGCCCACCGCCAGCGCGATCAGCACACCCCCCACGGCGGCGAGCACCGCACCGAGCACGAAGGTGAAGGAGACCACCCGGTTGGTGTCGATGCCCAGCAGGTTGGCCATGTGCATGTCCTGCGAACACGCGCGCGACGCCCGGCCCATGCGCGAGTGCTTGATGTACAGCGTGAGCAGCGTCATCAGCACCACCGTCACCACGATGATCAGGATGCGCGCATAGGGCATGAAGATCTCGAAGCCGTCGGGATTGCCGAAGCGCAGCGCGCCCTGGATCAGCGAGGGCACTGCCATGTCGCGCGCGCCCTGCCCCAGCGCCACCCAGTTCTGCAGGAAGATGGACATGCCGATCGCCGAGATCAGCGCCACCAGCCGCGGGCTGCCGCGCAGCGGCTTGTAGGCGACCTGCTCGACGACGAAGCCATAGACGCCGGTGGCGAACATGGCGACCGCGATCATCAGCGCGACGACCAGCCAGACCGGCAGTCCGGCGTACACGCCGACGGCCGACAACGTGACCAGGCCGGTGTAGGCGCCGATCATGTAGAGCTCGCCGTGGGCGAAATTGATCATGCCGATGATGCCGTACACCATCGTGTAGCCGATCGCGATCAGCGCGTAGATGGCGCCCAGCGACAGACCGTTGAAGAGCTGCTGCACCAGCTGCAGCCAGAAATGCTCAGACATGCATGCCACCCCTCCATCGAATGCCGCCCCTGCGTGCCGGCGTCTCGCCGCCGGCCGCCGCTGCGCGCGCCGCTACCGGCGCTGCGGCCGCGGGCCGCGTGCGCCGTGTGCAGGACCTATCTCAGCACGCTACTTCGTCGCGAGCGTGCGGCTGCCGTCCTTGTGCCACTCGAACACCTGGAAGTCGAAGCTGTTCAGGTCGCCCTGCTTGTTCCACGAGATCGGGCCCAGCACGGTATCGATCTGGTTCTTGTGCATGTAGTCGGCCACCTTCGTCGGGTTGTCGCCGACGGCCTTGATGCTGTGAATCAGCGCCTGTGCCGCGGCGAACGAGGTGAGCTGGAACGCGCCCGACGGGTTGCGCTTCTTGTCCTTGAACGCAGCCACCACGGCCGCGTTCTTCGGGTTGGCGGAGAAGTCGGCCGGCAGCGTCACCAGCATGCCCTCGACCGCGGGCCCGGCGATGGCGTTGACTTCGGGGTTGCCGACGCCTTCGGGGCCCATCATCCTGACCTTCAAGCCCTGCTCGGCGGCCTGGCGCAGCAGCAGACCCATCTCCGGGTGATAGCCGCCGTAGTAGACGAAGTCGACCCCGGCGCTCTTGAGCTTGGTGATCACGGCCGAGTAGTCGCTGTCGCCGGCGTTGATGCCCTCGAACAGCACGACGTTGACGCCGGCCTTCTTCAACTCGTCGCGCACCGACGCGGCGATGCCCTGGCCATAGGACTGCTTGTCGTGCAGGATGGCGACCTTCTTGGGCTTGATGCGCTCGGCGATGAACTTGGCGGCCGCCGGGCCCTGCTGATCGTCGCGGCCGATGGTGCGGAAGATGAAGTGGAAGTTCTTGCCGTCGGTGAGCGCGGGCGCGGTTGCCGAGGGTGTCACGACGACCACGCCTTCGTTGTTGTAGATCGGTGCGGCGGCGATCGCGGCGCCCGAGCACACCGGCCCGATCACGTAGCCGATCTTCGAGTTCACCACGCGGTTGGCAGCCACCGGGCCTTGCTTGGGTTCGCAGGCGTCGTCGATCGCGACCAGCTCGAGCTGCTTGCCGTTGATGCCGCCGGCGGCATTGGCCATCTCGACCGCGGTGGCCGCGCCCTCCTTGATCATGTCGCCGTACTGCGTCACCGGGCCGGTGGTCGGGATCACCAGCGCGACCTTGATCTGCGCCTGCGCCGGAACGACGAACGCCGCTGCGAGCAGGCCGAGTGCGGCGGCCGCCGCTTGTTTGCGAACTGAACTAGCCATGAAGCCATCTCCTCCAGAATGATGACGGGGAGCCGGACGCATCGAACGATCCCCGATTGCCTTGTGATCCGAGACTGCGCGGGGCTGTAGCTTACTCTGCGCGGCCACATCGCTGGAAGAGGGGTAGCACGCTGTGATCGAGCTGGCTCGCCGATCAGGACGCGCTTTGCGCCACGGCCGCGCGGCCGTCAGCGGCCGCGCAGCGCCGCATCGCTGACGAAGGGGTTCGTGCGCCGCTCGGCGCCGAAGGTCGACATCGGCCCGTGGCCGGGCACGAACTGCATCTCGTCGCCCAGCGGCCACAACTGCGTGGTGATCGAGCGGATCAGCGTGTCGTGGTCGCCGCGCGGAAAGTCGGTGCGGCCGATCGAACCCTGGAACAGCACGTCGCCGACGAAGGCCACGCCGAACTGCGTGCTGGCGAAGATCACGTGCCCCGGCGTGTGGCCCGGGCAGTGGCGCACCTCGAAGCGCATGCCGCCGACCGTGACCTCGTCGCCGCCGTGCAGCCAGCGCCCGGGCGTGAAGCCGCGCGCGCCGGGCAGGCCGAACATCCGCCCTTGCTCGTCGAGCTGGTCGATCCAGTAGCTGTCGTCGGGGTGCGGGCCTTCGATCGGCACGCCGGTGCGCTCGGCGAGCTCGGCCACGCCGCCGCAGTGGTCGATGTGGCCGTGCGTGACCAGCACTTTCTCCAGCGTCGCGCCGCGCTGGGCCAGCACCTCGAGCAGCCGGTCGACCTCGCCGCCGGGGTCGACGAAGGCGGCGCGGTGGGTCGCCGGGCAGATGACCAGCGAGCAGTTCTGCTGGAACGGGGTGACCGGGATGATGGCGAGCTTCATGTCGTGCGTCGGTTTGTCCTTTGGCAACTCAGTGTCGCTTTTCGCCACTCTGTGTCGACTGAAACCATGCCCTTGCGGGCCTTGCTTCGCAATTTTGTGTCGGTTCCCGGCATTGCTGGCAGCTGCCTGCCCGTCCGCCCAACATGCGCTCGTCCCGAGTGCCGGTGGGAGTGATCAGTCGGGCGTCAAGCTCAGGTCGCCGGCGGTGCCGGCCGATGTGCGCCGAAACTCGCTGGGGCCGACCCCCATCGCCTTTCGAAACGCGCGCGCAAAATGAGCCGGTGCCGAATAGCCCAGCGTCGTCGAGATCTGGGTCACCGACAAGTCCGTCTCGCTCAGAAACTCCACGGCGCGCTTGCTGCGCAAGACGTTGACCATCGTGCGGAAATCGGCGCCTTCCCGGCCGAGTTCGCGCTGCAGCGTGCGCACGCTGGTATCCAGCGACCGCGCGGTGCTCTCCATCGACACGCTGCCGGTCAGGATCTGCGCCCAGACCTGATGCGCGACCACGCCCTTGAGTCCGCCGATGCGATGGATCTTGTCGCGCTCGCGCGCCATGTCCCCGACCGTGAGCAGCCTGCCGGTGGCGCGACGGGGGGCGGCGCGAAGATCGCCGACGTCCAGCCACACTGCAAGCCTTGGCGCATCGAAGATCACCGGACACTCGAATGTGTCCTCGGCGAGGGTGCACCGGCGGAGCGCCGGAAGATCAACTTCGATGCACTGCGGATGCCAGGAAGAGGGCAGGTACGACTTGCAAAGGCTGATGATCACGCCGATGGTGCCCCAGGCCACATGCGGGTAGCCGTCCAGCCCCCGGGCGGCACTGATGTAGCCGATGCGCGCACGGCCGCCGATCAGGTCCAGCGACATCGCGTCGCCCCGGGCGTGGAAATCCATCGTCGCCACCGACCGGTAAATCGCGGCGCCCAGCGTGCGTGCGCCAAGCAGGTATTCGCCCCAGGTGCCGTAGTCGGTGACCGAGAGGTGGGGCGCCAGCTTCAGGCCGAGGTGTTCTTCGCCGGCTGCACGCGCCACGACCTCGTCGAAGGTCGTCATCGTCCGTTGCGGAATGAAGCTGAAGCAGTCGCCGTCTTCGATCAGCGCGAAGTCCAGCATTGCCGCTCGACGCGCCTTGTCCAGCACCCGCTCGCCGAACGCGCCACGAACGAAGTCGGGCGCACCGGCCAGCGCCGCTACCGAGATCAGCGCAACGTCTGCCAGCGGCGTGGCGCCTGCGCGTGGCGCAAAGTGGTTTGTCGCGATCACGGCGGAAGCTTAACCTCCCGAGGCTTTGGGTTGTGTCGGCGCAAAGCGCGCCGATCCACGGCGCCAGCCGCGCGAAGCCACAAGCCGACATGGCCGCGAGGCCAACCACACATCATGTGCCATGAGGAGATCGATCGAATGCACCCCTTCACACGGGTTCGTGCACTGGCCGCCAGCGCGGCGCTGGCGCTGCTGGTCGGTGCCGCGCACGCCGAGATGTCGGCCGAGGAACTGGCCAAGCTGGCGCAGAACCCGGTCGGCAACCTGGTCAGCGTG
>CALBTN010000175.1 GCA_937967345.1 uncultured Rubrivivax sp.
TGCCGTACAGCGGCAGGATCATGAAGGGCAGGTAGGTGTAGGTCATGCCCAGCACCAGCGAGAACGGCGTGTGCATCAGCTGCCCCGGCGCCGGAATCAGCCCGGCGGCGGCCAGCAGCCGGTCGATGCCGCTGGCGATCAGCAGGTCCGACACCCAGCCGTCGTCGCTGAGCAGGCCCTTCCACGCATACACGCGCAGCAGGAACGAGGTCCAGAACGGCAGCATCACCAGCATCAGCAGCGTGGGCTGCAGCGTCGTGCGCGCACGCGCCATGAAGTAGGCGAAGGGGTAGCCGATCGCCAGGCACAGCAGTGTGGTCACGGCGGCGTACTTCAGGCTGGCCAGGTAGGTGCGCAGGTACAGGTCATCGCCGAACAGGAAGACGTAGTTCGACAGCTTCAGCGTCAGTTGCAGCACGCCGTCGCGCAGGCTGAGCAAGTCGCTGAACTGCACGCCGTCCATCTCGGACACGCTCAGCCGCAGCACGATGGCGAAGGGCAGCAAGAAGAACAGCGCCAGCCACAGGTACGGCACGCCGATCACGGCGTGGCGGCCGCGGGGAAGCCAGCGCCGCTTCACTGCGTCAGCACCACGTGCGCCGAGCGCGACCAGTGCGCCCACACCACGTCGCCCCAGGTGAATGCCTCGTCGTGGTGGCGTCGCACGTTGGCCTGGCTGACCTTCAGGCTGGCGCCGCTGGCCAGCTCGAGGTGGTACACGGTGAAGCTGCCGAAGTACGAGCGCTCCTTGATCGTGCCCTGCACGGCGTTGAAGGCGTCGTCGGGGGCGCTGAGCGACAGGTGGATCTTCTCCGGGCGCAGCGCCACGCTCACCGCCATGCCCTCGGTGCCGGTGATGCCGTGGCCGACGTAGTGCCTGCAATCGGCGCAGTCGATGATCACGTGGTCCGGCGCGTCGACCTGCAGCGTGCCGTCCATCAGGTTGACGTTGCCGATGAAGTCGGCGACGAAGCGGCTGGCCGGTGTTTCGTACACCTCGGCCGGCGCGCCGACCTGCAAGAAGCGGCCCTCGCTCATGATGGCGATGCGCGAGGCCATGGTCATCGCTTCTTCCTGGTCGTGCGTGACCATCACGCAGGTCACGCCGACCTGCTCGAGGATGTGCACCAGTTCGATCTGCGTGGCCTCGCGCAGCTTCTTGTCCAGCGCGCCCAGCGGCTCGTCCAGCAGCAGCAGTTGCGGCTGCTTGGCCAGGCTGCGCGCCAGCGCGACGCGCTGCTGCTGCCCGCCCGACAACTGGTGCGGCTTGCGCTTGGCGAACTTCTCCAACTGCACCAGCTTGAGCATCGCCTCGACCCGCGCGGCCACCTGGTCGCGGGGCAGGCCGTCGCGGCGCGGCCCGAACGCGATGTTGTCCCACACGCTCAGGTGCGGAAACAGCGCGTAGCTCTGGAACATCATGTTCATCGGCCGCTCGTTCGGCGGCAGCGTGGCCAGGTCGCGTCCGTCGAGCACGATGCGCCCCGAGGTCGGCGTCTCGAAGCCGGCCAGCATGCGCAGCAGCGTGCTCTTGCCACAGCCCGACGAGCCCAGCAGCGCGAAGATCTCGCCGCGCGCGATGTCCAGCGACACGTCGTTGACGGCCTTGAAGCCGCTGAACTCCTTGACCAGGTGCTCGATGCGCAGGAAGGCCGGCGCGCTCGCGATGGAAGGGGTCGCCATGGACGGTGTCGGGTCGGTCGGGGTCGATCGGCGTGGGTTTGGCCAGCGCGGCTGCCGCCGGGCGCGGCGCGCGCGCGCAGGCTCGCGATGCTAGTGCAGGATTCAGCCGATCCAGCCCTGGCGTTGCGCGTCGGCCAAAGTCAGGTCCAGGCAGCGGCGCACCAGCGTCATCATCTCGTCGATCTGCGCGCGCGTGATCACCAGCGGCGGGGCGACGATCATGCGGTCGCCCACCGCACGCATGATCAGGCCGTTGGCAAAGCAGTGGCCGCGGCAGACCATGCCGATCTCGACCTCGGCGGCGAAGGGCGCGCCGTCGTCCTTGCGCCGCACCAGTTGCAGCGCGCCCATCAGGCCGCAGGTCTGTACCTCGCCGACCAGCGGGTGCGCGGCCAGCGCGCCGAACTGCGCGGCCAGGTACGGGCCGGCCACGCCGTGCACGTGCTCGACCAGCTTCAGCTCGCGCAGCAGCCGCAGGTTGGCCGCGCCCACCGCGCAGGCCACCGGATGGCCCGAGTAGGTGTAGCCGTGGTTGAACTCGCCGCCGCGCTCGATCAGCGCGCGCGCGACGCGCTCGCCGACCATCACTCCGCCCAGCGGCACGTAGCCGCTGGTGACACCCTTGGCGAAGGTCATCAGGTCGGGCTTGAAGCCGAAGCGCTCGCAGCCGAACCAGTGGCCGGTGCGGCCGAAGCCGCAGATCACCTCGTCGCTGACCAGCAGCACGCCGTGCTTGTCGCAGATGCGCTGGATCTCGGGCCAGTAGCTCTCGGGCGGCACGATCACGCCGCCTGCACCTTGCACCGGCTCGCCGATGAAGGCCGCCACCTTGTCGGCGCCGAGTTCGAGGATCTTGTCCTCCAGCCAGCCGGCGGCGACGCGGCCGAAGTCGTCGCGGCTCAGCCCATGCGCCCGGCCGTGCGCCCACCAGTGCGGCTGCTCGATGTGCACGATGCCGGGAATCGGCAGCCCGCCTTGCGCGTGCATGCCGGCCATGCCGCCGAGCGACGCGCCGGCCATGGTCGAGCCGTGGTAGGCGTTGTGCCGGCTGATGATCACCTGGCGCTCGGGCTGGCCCAGCAAGTCCCAGTAGCGCCGCACCATGCGCACCACGGTGTCGTTGCCCTCGGAGCCCGAGCCGGTGAAGAACACGTGCTGGAACTGCGGCGGCGTCACTTCGGCGAGCGCCTCAGCCAGCTCGATCGCCGGCGGCGTGGCGGTCTGGAAGAAGGCGTTGTAGAACGGCAGCTCGCCGAGCTGGCGCGTGGCCGCGTCGATCAGCGCGCGCTGGCCGTAGCCGACGTTGACGCACCACAGCCCCGACATCGCGTCCAGGATCTTGCGGCCCTCGCTGTCCCACAGGTAGATGTTGTCGGCGCGGGTGATGATGCGCGCGCCCTTGGCGCCCAGCGCCTTGAAGTCGGTGAACGGGTGCAGGAAGTGCGCGGCGTCGGCTTGCTGCCATTGCGCGGTGGTGCGTGCCATCGGCGGACCCTCAGACATGCAGCAGCAGGTGCTCGCGCTCCCACGGCGAGATCACCTTCATGTACTCGGCGTACTCGATGTCCTTGACTTCGGTGTAGACGGTGACGAAGGCCTCGCCCAGCACCGCGGCCAGGTCTTTTTGCGCGCGCAGCAGTTCCACCGCTTCGCCCAGGCTGCGCGGCAGCGCGTGCGTGCCCTTGTAGGCATCGCCCATGCACTCGGCGGTGGGCTGCAGCCGTTGCTTCATGCCCAGATAGCCGCAGGCCAGCGTCGCCGCCAGCGCCACGTAGGGGTTGGCATCAGCGCCGATGACGCGGTTCTCGATGCGCCGTGCCTGCGCGTTGGCCACCGGCGAGCGGATGCCCACGGTGCGGTTGTCGGTGCCCCACTGGATGTTGATCGGCGCGGCGTTGCTGCGCACCAGCCGGCGGTAGCTGTTGACGTAGGGCGCGAACAGCGCCATCGCCGCCGGCACGTACTTCTGCAGCCCGCCGATGTACCAGTAGAACGCGTCGCTCGGGCTGCCGTCGGCCTTGCTGAACAGGTTGTGGCCGGCGGCGTCGACCAGGCTTTGGTGCACGTGCATCGCGCTGCCCGGCTCGCCGGCGATCGGCTTGGCCATGAAGGTGGCGTACATGTCGTGGCGCAGCGCCACCTCACGCACCGTGCGCTTGAACAGGAAGGTCTGGTCGGCCAGGCCCAGCGGGTGGGCGTGGAAGAAATTGATCTCCATCTGCCCGGCGCCGACTTCGTGGATCAGCGTGTCCACGTTCAGCTCCATCTTGTCGCAGCAGTCGTAGACGTCCTCGAACAGCGGATCGAACTCGTTGACCGCGTCGATCGAATAGGCCTGGCGCGAGGTCTCGGCACGGCCGCTGCGGCCCACCGGGGGCTTCAGCGGGATGTCGGGGTCGGGGTTGCGCTCGACCAGGTAGAACTCGAGCTCGGGTGCGACCACCGGATTCCAGCCCTCGGCCTCGAACAGGCCGCACACCCGGCGCAGCACTGAGCGCGGCGCGAACGGCACCAGCTCGCCGCCCTTGTCGTAGCAGTCGTGGATGACCTGCGCCGTCGGGTCGACCGCCCAGGGCACGATGCGCACCGTGCTCGGGTCGGGCCGCAGGTGCATGTCGCGGTCGGTGGCGCTGATGACGCCGAAGTACGGCCCGTCGTGGGGCAGCTCGCCGGTCACGCCCATCGCCACCACCGCTTCGGGCAGGCGCATGCCGCGGTCCTCGGTGAACTTCTCGCGCGGCAGGATCTTGCCGCGCGCCACACCGGTCAGGTCGGGCACCAGGCACTCGATCTCGGTGACGCGGTGCTGGTCCAGCCACTGTTCCAGGTCGGCGAAACTCAGGTTGCTTGCTCGCACGGTCAAACCCCTTCGAGTTCTCGTTGCCGCCGATGGGCGCGGCATGCTTGGCCAAAAGCCCGCGCCAGCTGCAGCGACACCGGGTTGGCCGCGGCCAGCCACTCGGGGTGCCACTGCACGCACAGGTTGAAGCCGGGCGCGCCCGGCATGGAAAAGGCTTCGACCAGCCCATCCGGCGCGCGCGCCTCGACATGCAGGCCCGGTGCCAGCCGGGCCACGCCCTGGCCGTGCACCGAGTTCACCGCGAAGCGCGGGCGATCGACGATGCGCGCCAGCACGCCGCCCGGCAGCACCTCGACCTCGTGCGCATCGGCGTACTGCACGCCGGCCTCGCTGCTGGCGGGCGCGCGATGGTCGGCGTAGCCCGCAACCTCGTGCACCGCCTGGTGCAGCGAGCCGCCCAATGCGACGTTGACCTCCTGCGCGCCGCGGCAGATGGCCAACAACGGCACGCCACGCGCCAGCAGCGCCGGCACCAGCGGCAAGATCCAGTCGTCGCGCTCGGGGTCCAGCGGCAGCGCCGGGTCGTGCACGCTTTGGTCGAAATGCCGCGGATGCACGTTCGATGGCGAGCCGCTGAGCAGCACGCCGTCGGCCAGCGCCAGCAGCGGCTCGATCTCGTGCGCCGCAGCGTTCGGCACGACCAGCGGCAGGCCGCCGGCCAGGCGCACGAAGTCGACGTACTTCTTGCCGGCGGCGTGAAAAGGGTGCAGCCCGATGCGCCGGTTGCACGCCGGCACCAGCACCACGGGCAGGGCAGGGTGGCTCATGACAACAGGTCGCGCAGCCGGTACCAGGCCATGCCCAGCACCAGCGCCGGGGTGCGCAGGTACGGGCCGCCGGGAAAGGGCCGATGGCGCAGCCGCGCGAACAGGTCGAAGCGGGCGGCGTCGCCGTCGATCGCTTCGGCGACGACGCGCCCGGCCAGGCCGGCCAGCGCCAGCCCGTGTCCGGAAAAGCCTTGCAGGTAGTACACGTTCGCAGCATAGCCGCCGGCCGCCGGCAGCCGGCCGAAGTCCGGGGCGCGGTTCATCGTGATGTCGACCAAGCCACCCCAGGCGTATTCGATCCGGGCGCCGGCCAGCTGCGCAAAGCTGCGCACCATGCGCCGGCGCATGCTTTCGGCCAGATGGCGCGGCGTGACCGCGCTGTAGCTGACGCGCCCGCCGTACAGCAACCGCTGGTCGGCGGTGCCGCGGAAGTAGTCGAGCACGAAATTGGTGTCGCACACCGCAGCACCCGACGGCACCAGGCTGGCCGCGAGGGCCGCATCGAGCGGCTCGGTGCAGGCGATATAAGTGCCCACCGGCATGATGCGGCTGCGCAGGGCCGGCGCCAGCGCCTGCAGGTACACGTTGCCGGCCAGCAGCACATGGCGCGCGCTCAGCTCGCCCTGGGGCGTGCGCAGCCGCACGCTGGCGCCGTGCTGCAGCGATTGCACCGGGGAGTCTTCATGCAGCGTGGCGCCTGCGGCGGCGGCAGCACGCGCCAGGCCCAGCGTGTACTTCAGCGGATGCAGGTGGCCCGAGCGCGCGTCGAACACGCCGCTGTGAAAGCGCGGGCTGGCAATCCACCGGCCGATCTCGGCAGGGTCGATGCGGTGCAGCGCGTAGCCGTAGCGGCTGACGATGCGATCGGCCCAGCGCCGCAGCGCTTGCCCCTTGCGCGCGCTGGTGGCCAGGCTGAGCACGCCGTCGCGCCAGTCGCAGTCGATCGCGTGGCGGCGGATGCGTTCGCGCAGCAGGTCCAGCGCCTCGATCGACATGTCCCACACGCGCCGCGCCGCATCGGCGCCGAGCTGCGCTTCGATCACGGTCTGGTCGCACGCCAGGCCGTGGATGGCCTGGCCGCCGTTGCGCCCGCTGGCGCCGCAGCCGAGCTGGCGCGCCTCGAGCAGCGTCACCGCGTAACCGCGCTCGGCCAGCTCGAGCGCTGCGCTCAGCCCCGCCAGGCCGCCACCGACCACCGCGACGTCGCACTCGTGCGCGCCTTGCAGCGGCGCGTGGCCGTGCGCGCGCGGCGCGGTGGCGGCGTAGTAGGACTCGCGCGCGAGCTCACGGTCGATGCCGAGCAGGTCCATGGCTGCGAACGATGGCTGCGAACGAGGGCAAGCGAGGCCCAGGCTGGCGCGCGCGGGCCCGGCCGGCGGGCGCGGTCAGGCGGTGCGCTGGATCGCGCCGCGCAACGTCTGCACGATCTGTCCGATCTGCGCCGGCTCGATGATCAGCGGCGGCGCCAGTGCCACGGTGTCGCCGGTGACGCGCACCATCAGGCCCTGCTCGTAGCAGTCGAGAAAGACATCGAAGGCGCGCTTGCCGGGCTCGCCCGCGCGCGGCGCCAGCTCCACCGCACCGACCAGGCCGAAGTTGCGGATGTCGATCACGTTGGGCAGGCCCTGCAGCGAATGCAGCGCGGCGCCGAACTCGGCCTGCAGCTGCGCCGCGCGGGTCAGCAGGCCCTCTTCGGCGTAGGTGTCCAGCGTCGCCAACCCCGCGGCGCAGGCCAGCGGGTGCGACGAGTAGGTGTAGCCGTGCGGAAACTCCACCAGGTGCTCGGGCCCGTTCATGAACACGTCGTGGATCGCCTGGTGCGCCAGCACCGCACCCATCGGCACGCAGCCGTTGGTGATGCCCTTGGCCAGCGTCATCAGGTCGGGCGTGACGCCGAAGGTGGTGGCACCGAAGGCCGCGCCGGTGCGCCCGAAGCCGGTGATGACCTCGTCGAAGATCAACAGGATGCCGTGGCGGTCGCAGATCTCGCGCAGCCGCTGCAGGTAGCCCTTGGGCGGCAGCAGCACACCGGTGGACCCGGCGATCGGCTCGACGATGAGCGCGGCGATGGTCGACGCGTCGTGCAGCGCCACCAGCCGCTCCAGGTCGTCGGCCAGTTCGGCGCCGTGCTCGGGCTGGCCGACGCTGAAGGCGTTGCGTGCCAGGTCATGCGTGTGGCGGATGTGGTCCACCCCGGCCAGCAGGCTGCCGAACAGCTTGCGGTTGCCGACCATCCCGCCCACCGAGATGCCGCCGAAGTTGACGCCGTGGTAGCCGCGCTCGCGCCCGATCAGCCGGGTGCGCGAGCCCTCGCCGCGCACGCGGTGGTAGGCGAGGGCCATCTTCAGCGCGGTCTCCACCGACTCCGAGCCCGAGTTGGTGAAGAACACCTTGTTCATGCCCGGCGGCGCGATGCCCGCCAGCCGCGCGGCCAGCTCGAAGGCCTTCGGGTGCGCCATGTTGAACGGCGGCGCGAAGTCCAGCTCGGCGGCCTGCGCCTGGATCGCCTGCACGATCTTCGGCCGCGCGTGGCCGGCGTTGACGCACCACAGGCCCGATACGCCGTCGAGGATCTGCCGGCCGTTGTCGTCCCAGTAGAACATGCCGGCCGAGCGGGTCAGCAGCCGGGGGGCTTTCTTGAACTGCCGGCTGGCGGTAAAGGGCATCCAGAAGGCATCGAGCGCGGGCTTCATCGTTGCTTCCTCGGCACAGGGCGGTGGTGCAGCGCAGTCTATACGCGCGCCCCGATCTGGCTCGCGAAGCGCATGGCTGGCGCCGCGGCGCCGTTCAGTCTGCCCGCCAGGCACCGCGCGCGATGCAGCCGCACAGATAGGTCCACACGCACTGCGCGGCGGCGTAGCTGGTCAGCTCGGCGTGGTCGTAGGGCGGGCACACCTCGACGCAGTCCATGCCCACGAACGGCAGCCCGGCCAGCTCCTCGAGCACGGTGAGCACCTGATTCGTGCTCAGCCCGCCCGGCTCGGGTGTGCCGGTGCCCGGCGCGAAGGCCGGGTCGAGCGCGTCGATGTCCAGGCTCAGGTACACCGGCGGCCGGCCGTGCCCTGCCAGCCGCTCGCGCACCGCGCTCAACAGCGGCGCCAGCTGCTCGGCGCTGTGCCGCCCGCGCAGGCTGCGCGCATCGAAGACCAGTCCGCCCTGGTCGCGCACGTACTCCCGCGCTTCGCGCACAGCGGCCGAGCGGATGCCGATCTGCACGAAGCACTCGCGCAGCACCAGGCCTTCCTGGATCGCCTCGTAGACCCAGGTGCCATGACCGCTGGGTTCGCCGAAGTGGTCGCGCCAGGTATCGCAGTGCGCGTCGAAATGGATCACCGCCAGCGGGCGGCCCAGCCAGCGCCGGTAGCAGCGCAGCAGCGACAGCGTGATCGAATGGTCGCCGCCGAGCCAGGCCATGTGCTGGCGGTGGATCAGCGCTTCAGCCTGCGGCTCCAGCGCGGCGCGCATGGCCTGCAGCCCGGTGTTGGGCAGCGCCAGGTCGCCGGCGTCGCCGAGCCGGCCCACCGGGCTGACATCGAACAGCGGGTGAATGCCGTCGCACAACATGCGGCTGGCCTGGCGGATCGCGCGCGGACCGAAACGCGCGCCCGGGCGGTGGGTGGTCGCGCCGTCCCAGGCAATGCCGGCCACCGCGAACGGGTGCGTGCCGGCAGCGGCCGGTACCCCGAGGAAATGGCTGTCGGACTGGAAGGCGAAGGAACTCATCGGCGGCGGCCAAGCGTCGTGCGGGCATCATAGGAGCGATGCAACCCGTGCTCATCCTGCAGCATCTGCACGGCGACGGCCCGGCCTACCTGCGCTGCTGGCTGCAGCGCCAGGGCGTGCCCTTCGACCTGCGCAACGCCGAAGCCGGCGATGCCTATCCGGCCCACATGGGCGCGCACGCGGCGCTCGCCGTGCTTGGCGGCGAGATGAGCGCCAACGACGCGCTGCCGGCGCTGCGCCAGGCCGAACTGTTGATCCTCGACGCGATGGCGCGCGACCGGCCGGTGATCGGCCACTGCCTGGGCGGGCAGTTGATGGCGCGCGCACTCGGCGCGCGGGTGGTGGTCTCGGGCGCGCCGGAGATCGGCTGGCACCGCATCGCGCTGCATGCCGCGCCCGAGGCACACGCCTGGTTCGGCGGCGCAGACCCGCCGCCGACCGTGTTCCAGTGGCATGAAGAAGCCTTCGAGCTGCCGCCGGGTGCCACGCTGCTGGCCGGCAGTGCGGCGTGCGCGCATCAGGCCTTTGCCATCGGCCGGCATCTGGCGCTGCAGTTTCACGTCGAGCTCGACGAGGCCAAGCTGCGGCGCTGGACCGCGCTGGATACGCCGCGGTTTCGCGCCCAGCAGCAACGCCATCGCACGGTGCAATCGGGTGCGGCGATGCTCGAGGCGATGCCGCGGCAGCTGCCGGCGCAGCAGGCGCTGGCCGATCGCCTGTATGGCCGCTGGCTGGCGCCGGTGCGCGCTTAGCCGGTGATGCGATCTCGCATTGCAGCAATTTGTTGCCACATCGTGAAAGACGCCTGCGCTGCACCGCAGCATGCAGTTTCATCTGAGCTCATTTGATTCCGTATGGCGCAATGCGAGATGTAAGTTGTTGATTAGTCGGGTCAATAGTTTCACTCTTATATAAGACACAAGTCTGCGAAACCGCCTGAACTGCCGCTAACCTTGGGGCTGTTTTCGACACCCCACTCGCAACACCAAGGAGCCCGCATGAGCCAGCCGTCCCGTGAACAACAGATCGCCGCCCTCGAAAAGGATTGGGCCGAAAACCCGCGCTGGAAGGGCGTCAAGCGCGGCTACACCGCCGCCGACGTGGTGCGCCTGCGCGGCTCGCTGCAGGTCGAGCACACGCTGGCCAAGCGCGGCGCCGAAAAGCTGTGGACGCTGTGCAATACCGAGCCCTTCGTCAACACCCTGGGCGCGCTCACCGGCAACCAGGCGATGCAGCAGGTCAAGGCCGGGCTGAAGGCGATCTACCTGTCGGGCTGGCAGGTGGCTGGCGATGGCAACAGCAGCGGCGAGATGTACCCCGACCAGTCGCTGTACGCGGTGGACTCGGTGCCCAAGGTGGTCAAGCGCATCAACAACACCTTCACCCGCGCCGACCAGATCCAGTGGAGCGAGGGCAAGAACGACATCGACTTCTTCGCGCCGATCGTGGCCGATGCCGAAGCCGGCTTCGGCGGCGTGCTCAACGCCTTCGAGCTGATGAAGGCGATGATCGACGCCGGTGCGGCCGGCGTGCACTTCGAGGACCAGCTGGCCTCGGTGAAGAAGTGCGGCCACATGGGCGGCAAGGTGCTGGTGCCCACGCGCGAGGCGGTAGCCAAGCTGGTGGCGGCGCGGCTGGCGGCCGACGTGTGCGGCGTGCCGACGGTGCTGCTGGCGCGCACCGACGCCGAAGCGGCCGACCTGGTGACCAGCGACGTCGACGACAACGACAAGCCGTTCCTCACCGGCGAGCGCACGGTCGAGGGCTTCTACCGCACGAAGAAGGGCCTGGACCAGGCGATCAGCCGCGGCGTGGCCTACGCCGAGTACGCCGACATGGTGTGGTGCGAGACCGGCACGCCGGACCTGAAGTTCGCCAAGGCCTTCGCCGACGCGGTGCACGCCAAGCACCCGGGCAAGATGCTGGCCTACAACTGCAGCCCGTCGTTCAACTGGAAGAAGAACCTGGACGACGCGACCATCGCCAAGTTCCAGCGCGAGCTGGGCGCGATGGGCTACAAGTTCCAGTTCATCACGCTGGCCGGCTTCCACAGCCTGAACTACAGCATGTTCGACCTGGCCTACGGCTACGCGCGCAACCAGATGAGCGCCTTCGTCGAGCTGCAGGAAGCCGAATTCGCCGCCGCCGAGCGCGGCTTCACCGCGGTCAAGCACCAGCGCGAAGTCGGCACCGGCTACTTCGACGCGGTGACCACCACCATCGAGCGCGAGGCCTCGACCGCCGCGCTGAAGGGTTCGACCGAAGACGAACAGTTCTTCGACGCCAAGCACGGCTGAAGCGACCGCTTCGCGCCACGCCGAGCCCGAAGGCCACGAGCCTTCGGGCTTTTTTGTGACGGATCAGGGCCGCACCGCCACCTTGAGCACGCCGTCACGCTGGTGCGAGAACAGCTCGTAGGCGGCGACGATGTCGTCCAGCGCGTAGCGGTGCGTGACCATCGGCCGCAGATCCAGCTGGCCCGAGGCCAGCACGTTCATCAGCCGGCGCCTGCGC
>CALBTN010000176.1 GCA_937967345.1 uncultured Rubrivivax sp.
CGCTGTCCGACGCCACCGACATCCGCGTGGTGGGCGAAGCCGGCGACTACGGCGAGTTGCGTGCGCTGATGCGCAACCTCTCGGCCGCACCCGGCAAGGCCGTGCCCTGCGACGTGCTGGTGCTGGACATCAACCTGCCCGGGCGCAGCGGGCTGGACGTGCTGCACGCGCTGAAGGACGAGGCCAACCCGGTGAAGGTGCTGATCGTCAGCATGTACCCCGAGGACCAGTACGCGATCCGCGCGCTGCGCGCCGGCGCGCACGGCTACGTCAACAAGGGCGGCGACCCGCAACTGCTGGTGCAGGCGGTGCGCACCGTGGCGCAGGGGCGCAAGTACGTGACGCCCGAGATCGCGCAGATGTTGGTGGAAAACCTGAACGCCCCGGCAGCCGGCCAGCCGCACGAGAAGCTGTCCGACCGCGAGCTGCAAACGCTGGTGATGATCGCCTCGGGCAAGCGGCTGAGCGACATCGCCACCGACCTGGTGCTGTCGCCGAAGACGGTGTCGGTGTACCGCGCGCGGGTGCTGGAGAAGCTGCAGCTGGCGAACAACTCGGAGTTGACCGTCTACGCGATTCGCAATGGGTTGGTGGGGAGTTGAGGGGGATGCCTATTCGCTTCGAAGGCATCCTCAGCTCCTGGAACGACGACCGTGGCTTCGGCACCATCGAATCAACACAAGGAGGCGAGCCCATCTTCGTCCATGTGTCCGCATGGCCGAGAGCTTCGGGGCGACCGCAGGTGAAGCAAGCAGTTTCTTTCGCGGTCGAGTCGGGCCCGAAGGGCAAACGAGCGAAGAACGTCCAGATCGCAAAGACGCGGCGAGTTGCCAGGCAAGCGCAGAGATCGGGACCGGCGCAACGGGGTGCGGCCACACTCATCGCCATGCCAGCCTTCCTGGCTGTCTTCGCGGTTGTCGCAGTTGTCTGGAAACCGCCGCTGTGGGTGGCTGGCCTCTACGTGGCGGCGAGCGTCGTCACCTTCATCGCCTACGCTGCTGACAAGTCGGCCGCCGCAAGCGGCGCTTGGCGCACACAGGAGAGCACCCTGCACCTGCTCGCGCTGGCGGGCGGCTGGCCTGGTGCGCTGCTTGCCCAGCAGTTTCTGCGCCACAAGTCCACCAAGCAGCCGTTCCGGCAAGTCTTCTGGGCAACTGTCGCGCTCAACGTGGTTGCTCTCGTCGTGCTGGCCTCACCGCTTGGTCGCCGAATGCTGGGAGTGCAGTGAGGTCCAACTCCAACGCCGACCTCTGGATCCGAGCGAGTCGTGAACTGCCTCAGCGCCGGGCGCGCTAGACTGATCCGCAATCTTGGAGCCAACATGCCCGATACGGTCGCAGACTTGGTGCAGCGCGGGCGGGCATTGCCCCGCGAAGAGCGTGAGGATCTCGTCGAGCAGTTGCTCGAATCGTTGAACGAGTCAGCCGCGCAGGAACTCGACTCCACCTGGAAAGCCGAGATCGCAAGGCGTCTGGCCGAGTACGACAGCGGGGCGGTTGCCGCAATCGACGCAGAGGAAGTCTTCGCCAAGGCCGAACGTCTGGCGCGGTGACCAAGGTTCGCTTCCTTCCGGCAGCCGAGATCGAGTTGCTTCGCGAGACCGCGTACTACTCGAAAGCCCGCTGCGGCACGGGTGTTCGGTTCAACGAAGTGGTGCGCAAGGCGGTGCTTCTCGCCGTTCACCACCCGCACGGCGGTGCGCCATCGCATGGACAGACTCGGACCATGCTCGTAAAGGGTTTTCCGTTCAGCCTGGTCTATCGGGCGTCGGAGAGCGAGCTGCTCGTGGTGGCCCTTGCGCCGCATCGCAAACGTCCGTACTACTGGCAGCCACGCGTGAGGTGACTGCTGATCTGCCGATCCCCGGCGCCGAATGTCTGGCGGCACAGCGGGAGCTGCGGGCAGCGATCAGAAATACGCCAGCATCCGCTCCAGCGCCATCGTGAACGGCTGCTGCAGCAGCGGCAGAGTCATCAGGATGCCCAGCAGTCCCACGCCCAGCGTGATCGGGAAGCCGATGGCGAAGACGTTGATCTGTGCGGCCACGCGCGAGATCACGCCCAGCACCAGGTTGACGAACAGCAGCATCGCCACCATCGGCAGCGCGATCCACAGCCCGGTGGCGAAGATCATCGCGCCCCATTGATGCGGCAACGTCTGGCTCAGGAAGGCGAAGGGTGCGTCGCCCGCCGGAAAGGTCTTGAAGCTGTCGACCAGCGCGGCAATCACCAGCAGGTGGCCGTTGATGACGATGAAGAGGAATCCGACCACCGCGCCGAAGAAGCGGCTGGTGGCGGTGGTCTGGCTGGCCGTCACCGGGTCGAAGAAGCCGGCGAAGTTCAGCCCCATTTGCAGGCCCACCACTTCGCCGGCCATCTCGATGGCGGCAAACACCAGCCGGACCGCGAAGCCCAGGCTGATGCCGATCAGCAGTTGTTGCAGCACCAGTCGCAACGCCAGCGCCGAGTCCAGCGGCACCGTGGGCGGCGGCGGCAGCGACGCCTGCGCGGCCAGCGCGATCAGCGCCGCGATGCCGATGCGCACGCGTGTGGGCACCACGCGCGTGCCCAGCAGCGGCATGGACGACAGCAGCGCCAGCGCGCGCAGGAAGGGCCACAGTAGCGGCGTGATCCAGTCCAGCAGCTGGGCTTCGCTGAAGCTGATCACCGCGCCGGGCCGAGTGTCAGCCGACCGCGCCAGGAATGGCCTGCAGCGTGCGCTGCAGGTACTCCACCAGCGTGCTCATCATCCACGGCCCGGCGAAGGCCAGCACCAGCACCGCGGCCACCACCTTGGGCACGAAGGACAGCGTGGCTTCGCTGATCTGCGTGGCGGCCTGGAAGATGCTGACCACCAGCCCCACCGCCAGCACCGTCAGCAGCACCGGCGCGCTCACCAGCAGCAGTTGCATCAGCCCTTCCTGGCCGATCGTGAAGACCTGCTGCGCGTTCATCGCTTGGCCGCCTCAACTGGCAAAGGACGAGGCCAGCGAGCCCAGCAGCAGGTTCCAGCCGTCGGCCAGCACGAACAGCATCAGCTTGAACGGCAGCGCCACCAGCACCGGGCTCAACATCATCATGCCCAGGCTCATCAGCACGCTGGCCACCACCATGTCGATCACCAGGAAGGGGATGAAGATCAGGAAGCCGATCTGGAACGCGGTCTTCAGCTCGCTGGTGACGAAGGCCGGCAGCAGCACGCGCAGCGGCACTTCGTCGCCCTTGACCTCGGCCGGCAGCTTGGCCAGCCGTGCGAACAGCATCACGTCGGCTTGGCGTGTTTGCTTGAGCATGAACTCGCGCATCGGCTGCTCGCCGCGCTGCAGCGCCTCGTCGAACGCGATCTGGTTGGCGGCGAAGGGTTGGTACGCCTGCTCGTACACCCGGTCCAGCGTCGGGCTCATGACGAAGAAGGTCAGGAACAGGCTCAGGCCCACGATCACCTGGTTCGGCGGCGCGGCCTGCGTGCCCAGCGCCTGGCGCAGCAGGCTGAGCACGATGACGATGCGCGTGAAGCCGGTCATCAGCAGCAGCACCGCCGGCAGGAAGCTCAAAGCGGTGAAGAACAGCAGCGTCTGGACCGGCACCGAATAGCTGGTGCCGCCCGCGCCCTGGCCCACCACCAGCGGCAGCCCCGGGCCGGCCTGCGCCGCAGCGGCAGCGCTGGTGGCCAGCAGCGCAGCGGCGATCAGCGCGCGC
Source organism: uncultured Rubrivivax sp. (assembly GCA_937967345.1). Classification (GTDB taxonomy): domain Bacteria; phylum Pseudomonadota; class Gammaproteobacteria; order Burkholderiales; family Burkholderiaceae_C; genus Rubrivivax. Next base: position 3,699 of record CALBTN010000176.1, read on the forward strand.
ATCGTCAGGCGTCGCGCTTCAGCCGCGTCAGCAGCTGCGCGAAGGCGGTGCCCTGGTCGGCGGCCGGCGCCGGCGGCGGCGGATCCTGCGCGGCCATGGTGTGCAGCGTGTGGATCGCCTGCGGACTCACGCCCAGCACCAGCCAGCGCCGTGCTGCGCCCTGGCCGACCTCGACGATGGCCACACGCTGCGACGCCGACAGCGGCAGCATCGCCACGTGGCGCAGCGGCCCGCTGGCGCTGCCCGCGCCCAGCGGCGTGCGCTTGAGCAGCCACAGCGCCAGCGGGATCAGCACGACGATCGCGCCGAACCACAGCAGCGGCGTCAGGCTTTGCGACATCAGGTGCGGCTGAGTCTGCGCAGCCGCTCGCTGGGCGTGACGATGTCGGTCAGCCGGATGCCGAACTTGTCGTTGACGACGACCACCTCGCCCTGCGCGATCAGGTAGCCGTTGACCAGCACGTCCATCGGCTCGCCGGCCAGCGCGTCGAGCTCGACCACCGAGCCCTGCGCCAGCTGCAGGATGTGCTTGATCGGGATCTTGGTGCGCCCCAGCTCGACCGTCAGCTGCACCGGGATGTCCAGGATCATGCTGATGTCGTTGCCCGCGCCCGCGGCGCCGCCGGTGGTCGGCGCGAAGTTGGCGAAGGTGGCCGCTGCGACGTTGTCGCCGGCCACTTCGCTGGCGACCTCGTGCGCCTGCGGCGCATCAGCGTCCAGGGCCGAGGCCCAGTCGGCGGCGTTGGCTTCGTCGTCGGACATCGGTGCGGCCTGCTCAGCGGACATTCATCGTCTCCCCCAGCCAGCCCAGCTTGGAGCCGGTCAGCAGTTGGTCGACCTTGATCGCGTAGTGCTTGTTCGAGGTGCCGTAGTGGCAGTCGAACACCGGCACGCCGTCGACCTTGGCCTGGATCACCGGGTCCAGGTCGAGCTCGACGAAGTCGCCGGGCTTGAAGGACAGCAGCTGTTCCACCGTGGCCGGCGCCGTGGCCAGCGTGGCCACCAGCTCCACCTGCGCCGACTGGATCTCGGTCTTCAGCAGCTGCACCCAGCGCCGGTCGGGCTCGCCGGCATCGCCCTGGCTGGTCGAGTACAGCACGTCGCGGATCGGCTCGAGCGTGGAGTACGGAAAGCACAGGTTGATCGAGCCGGTGCTGTCGCCGATCTCCAGCGTGAACGCCGCGCTGACCACCATCTCGCTGGGCGAGGCGACGTTGGCGAACTGCGGCTGCATCTCGGCGCGCTGGAACTCCAGCTCCAGCGGATAGATGCCCAGCCACGACTTGCGGTACTCGGCCATGATGGTCTGCAGCAGCCGCAGGATCACGCGCTGCTCGGTGGGCGAGAACTCGCGGCCCTCGATGCGCGTGTGGTACTTGCCGGCGCCGCCGAACAGCGCATCGATCACCGCGAACACCAGGTTCGGGTCGCACACCACCAGCGCCGAGCCGCGCAACGGCTTGACGCTGACGATGTTGAAGTTGGTCGGCACCACGATCTCGCGCAGGAAGGCGCTGTACTTCTGCACCTTGATGCCGCCGATCGACACCTCGGGGCTCTTGCGGATCAGGTTGAACAGGCCGACGCGGATGTTGCGCGCGAAGCGTTCGTTGATCACCTCCATCGTGGGCATGCGCCCGCGAACGATGCGTTCCTGGTTGGCCAGGTCGTAGGTCTGCGGCCCGGCGCCCGCGGCGGCTTGCTCCTGCTCGAGCGACTGGGTCTCGCCGGTGATGCCTTGCAGCAGCGCGTCGACTTCGCTTTGGGTGAGGATCTGCTCGTTCATTCGGGCAAGCGCGGCGCCGCGGCCTTACTGGATGATGAAGTTGGCGAAATGCACCGCGCGCACCGGCCGCGCGTCGGCATCGGCGTGGCGCCGCTTGGGCGAATCGGCCGGCAGCGGCTCCAGCCCCAGCGCGCGCTCGGTCTCGCGCAGCACCTCGCCGGCGAGCTTTTCCTTGCCCGCGCGCTCGAGCAGCTCGCTGGATTGCTTGTGCGCCAGCACCATCAGCACGTTGTTGCGGATCGCCGGCATGAAGGCCTTGATGCGGTCGCCCGCCTTGTTGTCGGCCAGCTCCAGCGAGATGCCGATCTGCGCGTAGCGCTCGGCGTCGCGGTCGGCCAGGTTGACCGTGAAGTTGTCCAGCGCGATGAACACCGGCACCGCCTTCGGGTCGCGCCGCTGCGGCGCGGCGGCACCGTCGGCGCTGAGCTCGGCGGCGGCATCGTCGTCGGCGTGCGCGGCCTGCGACCTGGCCTTCAGCCACCACAGCATGCCGCCGCCGGCCACCGCGGCCAGCAACAGCAGCAGCGCCAGGGCGATGATCAGCTTCTTCTTGCCGGCCTTGGCGGGCGCTGCGCCATCGGCGGCCGCGGCAGTGGACATGGAACCTCCGGGTTGGCGGACGCGGCACGCCACCCGTCGGGGCGCGTGCAGCTCATCTGCGGACGATTATTCAAACCGTCCGGCGCGGAGGAAGGCGCAATAAGCGGGCTAAAGCCGGCCGTCTCGCGGCACCCGGGTGCCGTCAGCCGGCCGGCATCCAGTTGCCGTGGAAGCCCATCGGGATGGCGTGCGCAATCTCCACCACCGCCGCCGGCTCGCCGCAGAAGCGTTGCGTGTCCAGGATGACGAACTCGCTGCGCTGGCGCTCGAGGTCGAGCACGTAGCCCATCAGCCAGCCGTCGCCCTCGGCCGCTTGCGCGTGCCGCGGCTGGAACACGAACTCGCTGGCCAGCCGGCCGGCGCCGAAGTCGTGCACGCGCCGGCGTCCGTCCTGCAGGTCGTGGTGGATGAGCAAGCGCCCGGGCAGGAACTCGCCGCTGCCGTCGTCGTTGAGCTGCACCGTCCAGGCGTGGCGGTAGGGCTTGCCGATGTAGCGCTCGTCGGGGCGCGGGAACTCCTGCGGCTGCGCGTCGATCACCCGCCGCGCGACGCGGCGCGCGCCCAGGTCGATGGTCCAGCGCTCGAACTTCGACCCGCCAGCCGAAGGCCCGATGCGGCTGGCCTCGAACATCGTCGGGTGCGCGACCACGTCCAGCGTGATGCTGCCGTCGGCGTTCTCGAAGGCGTTGCAGGGGTGGAACACGTAGCAGGGGTCGACCTCGCACCAGACGATGTCGCGCCCCGGCGCGGTCTTGCCGAGCACGCCGACGCGCGCCTTGTGCTGCGGATTCCAGGCGTAGGGAAAGCCGTAGCCGGCCAGGTAGCTGGACATCGAGAAGGTCACCGGCAGGTCGAGCACGATCACGTAGCGCTCGGTGATCATGCAGTCGTGCACGCTGGGGCCGTGCTGCACGGCGATCGGTTCCTCGCGCTGCACGCGGCCGTCGGCGCCGACGACCACGTGGCGCAGCGTCTTCAGGTCGATCGCTTCGTAGCAGATCGCGTGCATCGCGCCGCTGGCGGTGTCCAGGTGCGGGTGCGCCGAGAACGAACCCTTCAGGCTGCCGCCGAAGGGGTCGTGCGCCACCGTGTCGAGCACGCCGTCGAGCTGCACCGGCCAGCCGCCGGCCTCCACCAAGGCCCACGGCTTGCCGGCGATGGACAGCACGTTGGTGTTGACCGTGTCGCTGAAACGGCGCGGCCCGGGCTTGGGCGGCTCGCCCAGCGCCTGGCTCACCTGCGTCGAGCGGATCCAGCGGTTGCGGTACCACAGCGCGCGGCCCGCCTGCAGGCGCACGCCGTGCACCATGCCGTCACCGGTGAACCAGTGGTGCTTGGCCGGGTTCACCTCGACGATCGGGTTCGGCCCGATGCGTGCATAGCAGCCGTCCAGCTCGGGCGGGATCGTGCCGCGCACCGTGGGCAGCTCCAGCGTGAACTCGCTCTCCAGCGGCTGGTTCGGCCCGCTCAGGTAGGGGTTGGGCTGGCCCTGCGCCGCCATGCGCTCGCGGTTGAAGCGGTGCAGCGCGTTGACGCCGCGCGTGAGGGTGTTGCGGATCGCGTTTTCCAGCGGGCTGGCCATCGGGTACTCCTTTGTGCGGGTCGTGCAATGTGAACTCTGTTCACATTGATCTGCATCATGCGCCGCGAAGTGAACGCTGTCAACATAGAATTCACCGATGACCGCAAGAGCATCCGCCGCGCCGCGCCAGGCTTACCACCACGGCGACCTGCGCGGCGCGCTGCTCGATGCCGGACTGCGGCTGCTGCGCTCTCGCGACGTCGACGACCTGGGGCTGCGCGAGTTGGCGCGCGAGGTCGGGGTCAGCGCCGCGGCGATCTACCGGCACTTTCCCGACAAGGGCGCGCTGCGGGCGGCGCTGGCCGTCGAGGGCCTGGAGCGGCTGGGCAAGGCGCAGCGCCAGGCGACGCGCTCGGCCGGCGGCGGCAAGGCCGGCTTCCTGGCCAGCGGCTTGGCCTACGTGCGCTTTGCCGTGGACAACCCGGCGCTGTTCCGGTTGGTGTTCAGCGCCGCGCAGCAATGCGACCCGCTGGATGCGCCGGCCGACAGCGTGTCGGCCGCGCTGCGCAACCTGCACCAGGACATCGAGGCGCTGCTGCCGGCCGGCGCCCCGGCGGCCGAGCGCAAGGCCGCGGCGCTGCATGCCTGGGCGCTGGTGCACGGCATCGCGCAACTGGTGCTGGATCGGCAGATCGCGGCCGACTGGCGGCTGATCGAGCGGGTGCTGTCGCGCGTACCGCTGGGCTGATGCGGTCCGCGTTCAGGCTGACAGCGGCAAGCGGCCGTTCCCGGCGCCGCCGGCCATGCTGGCAACGAGCACCATCCTGTCACTGGAGTCGAGCGACACGCACTGCTGACCGCCGACGCGCTACCGCGCGTCTCGTATCCCGTCATTGACACGCGCGCAGCGATCAGCGGCTACCCGCACGGCGCACCAGATCGAAGCGCAGCCCGCTCGCGCCCTCGCCGCGCCCGGTGGTCTTGCTGCGCCCGATCCACAGCAGCGCGCGGCCCGACGCGTCGCGCGCGTAGTTGAAGGCGCGCTTCAACTCGATGCCGTCGCGCGGCACCTCCTCGTCCTCCAGGCGCAGGAAGTCGGTGCTGGTGAGCGAACCCGCATCGGCCGGCGTCAGTCGCAGGATCTCGCCGCGCGGATGGAACATGAAGCCCTGCAGCCCCGCCTGCTCGGGCTTGGCTTCGACGAACGGCGTGCTGCGCAGCCGCGCGATCACGGCCGCGTACTCGGCGTTGCGCGGCTCGGCCAGGCGCTGCGCGTCGACCTGGTAGTGCTGCACGACCACGCCGCGCTGCAGCTGGATCGACCAGTTCAACGGCGTCGCACCCTCGCGCTTGACCGGCAGGAAGGGGATCCAGTGCGCCGCCACCGGCGTGTGCAGCGTGTAGTGCAGCGGCGCGCCGGGCGGCGGCGTCGCGCCGAGCGCGACGCGCAGTGTCTGCGTCGTCGACAGCCGCGTGCTCTCGAAACGCCGCTCCAGCGGCTCGCCTGACGCGCCCTGCACCTTCTTCTCGATGGCCCAGGCGAGGTTGGCCATCTCGTCGCGCATCAGCAGCACGTGTTCGAGCGGCGGGCCTTCGTGCGCGTGCAGCGCCGGGCACAGGAACAGGCAGTCGTCCAGGCGCGGGCGCGGCGCGAAGGGGCTGGGCTGGACCGACATCTCGAACATCGTCCACTGCGTGCCGTCGAGGTTGCGCGCCGGCGGGATCGGCACCTCGATGCCGAAGTTGTCGCGCACGCTGAACTCGGCCACCTTGTACAGCGCGTTCACCGGCAGCGTCACCGGCAGCAGGTACCAGTCGTTGCCGAAGACCAGCGCGTACTCCAGCACCGCCAGGCGCGCGAGGTCGCTCTTGGCCGCGCCGATGGCGCCGACGTTGACGCGCCCGTCCTCGAACTCCCAGTAACGATCGGCCGGCATGCCAGGGTAGCGCGCCAGCGCCGGCAGCGGCTGGCGCTCGGGTTGCCACTCGATCGGCGCCGCGCCGACGATCGGCTGGCCCGGCACCGCCGCGGTGGTGACGACGAAGTCGTCCCAGTCGAGCCGCCCGTCCAGGTACTCCTCGGCCTCGACGCGCAGTTCGGGCTGCACACCGTCGCTGCGCAGGCCGAACGCGTATTCCAGCCGCTGCGGATTCCAGTACGGGCTGGCGCCGCTGGCGCTGCGCGGGTCCAGCGCCAGCGCGTCGACCCAGCGCAGCCAGGCCTGCAGCACGCCGCGCACCGGCGCCGCCGGCGCGATGCCCAAGGCCGCGACGAAGGCCTCGACCTGCGCGTCGTCATCGGCCAGTGGCCGCAGCGCGGCGGCCAGCCGCTCGGCGTCGATCGCGCGGCCATCGAGCAGCCGGTGCCAGACGAAGCCGGCGTTGTCGGCCGCGGCGTCGGCCGGGTCGGCGATGACCGCGGCATACGCGGCGCGCAACGGCTCGATGGCAGCGACCTGCCCCGCCGCGCGCAGCATGCGCATCAGGTGCTGGCCGGCCTGCGCGTTGAGCTTGGGGTGCGCGCCGAGCACGCGCTCTTGTTCGACCATGGCTTCGATCGGCGGCGCCCCGGCGGGCAGCGCCACGTCGGGCACGGCGCCGCTGCGGTGCACCAGCCGCGCCATCGGCACGCCCAGCACGCGCAGTTGCGCGGCCACCGGGCTGCCGGCGTCCTCGCCCTGCAGCTCGTTGAACTGCCACTGCCGCGCCAGCAGCCACAGCGGGTCGGCCACCGGCGCCTGCAAGCCCAGGCTCACGTCGTCGGCAGTGGGCAGCGGCTCCAGCCGCGACCAGGTGGTCGCCGACGGATCGGGCTTGAAGGCCTTGAGGTCCAGCGCCACCACCTTGGCGGCCGCCGCGGAGACCTTGAACACCATGATCGTCGTCCCTTCTCGATGCCGGGGCCGCTACTCGCTGGCGATGGCCTTGCCGGCGGCCATGTGCATGAAGCTCTTGGCCGTGTTCTGGCCGTAGGCGGCGCGGATCGTGCCCAGGTTCAGCTCCACCAGCGTCGCGAAGTCCAGCGACGGCACGTCGCGCCTGAAGTTGTTGGACAGCATCAGCGCCGGCAGCAGCGCACCCAGGCCCTGCAGGTCCTGCGGCCGCACCGCGCGCAGCCGCGCCAGCGCCAGCGCCTCGTCGACCACGCCCAGCAGCTCGTCGAAGCTCCAGCTGTCGGCGCCCGGGTCCGACGGCACCGCCAGCAGCATGGTCTGCGGCGCACGCGCGCCCGGTGCGTCGAAGTGGAAGCTCAGGCCGGTGGTCTCCTCGGTGGCCGGGATCGATTCGCTCCACTCGTCGACGAACAGGCCCGCCAGCGCGTCGGCCGGCGTGGCCGCGGCCAGCGCCTGCGGCGCATGCGCGACCACCGCGAGCACGCCGCGCAGGTCGTCGCCCGGGTCGGGCGGCAAAGCGCCCCAGCGTTTGACCGGCGCCACGCCCGGCGCGCCCATCTGCCACAGCTTGAAGTCCGTGCCCTCGGTGGGCAGCCCTTGCGCCTCGGCCGCGCTGAGCACGTCGGCCAGCAGTCCGGCAGGCTCGTGCACGCAGCCGAGCTTGGGCAGCCAACCGGCGATGGCCAGGTCGTCGCCGTCGAGCAGCGTCGCGCGCGTGGCCAGCGACGCCGCCACCTCGGGCGCATAGCCGCCCAGCGTGAAGGCCGGCAACAGCGGGAACGATGCCCCCAGGATCGCGCGCACGCGCTCGATGGTCTTGCGCACCTGCGCACCGAAGCTGTCGGCCAGCGCATCGGCACGCGGCGCGGCCTGCAGCCGCGCATCGACTTCGCCAAACAGCGCCAGCGCGCGGCCGTAAGCCGCCACCAGCGTGTCGCCGCTGGCAATCTGCGCGCCCTGCGCAGCCGCATCGGCCGCCGGCTGGCTGGCACCGGCACTGCGCCAGCCCAGCGCCGCGGCCAGCGCCAGCGCGGCCTGCAGCGACGCCAGCAGCGCCTGCGTCGCGGCGTCCAGCGGGTCCAGCGTCTGGGCTTCGGGCGGCACCAGGCCGGCGATCGCGTCCTGCACCGCGGCGATCGCCGCCTGCAGCGCGTCCAGCACCTGCGCGGCGCGATCGTCGGCGATCTGCAGCCGCGCCTGCAACTCCGCCAGGTCGACCCCGGCATGGTCGCCGTCGTCGAGCGTGGCCTGGGTCTCGACGCCGTCGCGTGCCAGCACCAGGTCCATGCGGCGCAGCGCGCGCGCCTTGTCCAGCAGCCGGCGCAGCAGCCAGCACATCGACTCGAAGGCCACCAGCCCGAGCGTGCCGGGCGGCGCGCCCGCGGGCGCATCGCCTTCGAGCACCACCGCCATGCGTTCGGCGTCGGCGCCGAAAGCGGCGCGCGCCTGCGCCGACAGCAGCGCACCGAGCCGCTCCTGCAGCGCGCTCTGGCCGCCGTGCTGCTGCGGCTCGGCGCCCAGCACCAGCGCCAGCGGCGACATGCCCAACTCGGCAACCCCCGCCTGCAGCGGCTGGTTGCGGTCCTGCCAACGCAACTGCGGCCGGCCGTCGTAGACCTCGCCGGTGGCCACGCGCTCGAGCACGCGCGCGTGGAAGCGCCAGCGCGCCGGGTCGCCCAGCAGCCGTGCGAGCCAGGCGTTGAGCCGCGGCTCGACCTGCGCCGGCAGGTCCTGCAGCGCGCCCCAAGCGCCGGCGTCGCTGCCCTGCAGCGCGACCACCACGCGCTGCGTGTAGCCGCGCGTCGAATGCGGTGTGCGCACCACGCGCGGCTCGGGCGGGCGCGTTTGTTTGTCCAGCACCGACATCGCCGCGGCCGAGCCGTCGAGGTTGCCGCCAACCAGCTGGTACACGCTCTCGGCCAGCAGCAGGTCCGATACCGAATCGAGCAGGTCGACCAGGTCCTTGATGAAGGCTTCGGCCTTGGCGTGGTCGGCCGCGGGCACCGCCGGCGGCCTGAGCGCGGCCAGGCCCTTCAAGCGGTATTCGCTGATCAGCCGCACACCGTCGAGCACGTCGCGCGCGGCGATGTTCTCGCCGCTCTGCGGCCCCGGGCCGACGGCCTTGAACGGGAACTGCCGCCGGTAGTCCAGGATGTGCTGCGACAGGTCGTGGTCGCGCAGCGCGCGCTCGAAGCGGTAGCCGAGCAGTGCGGCCATCGACTGCCCGTTGGCCACGCCTTCGAGCAGCCGCTTGGCGCGCTTGACGCGGTGCGAGCGCAGGTCGATGTCGAAGGCGCCGCCGGCTTGCGCGCGGTTGGCCAGGTGGCCGCTGCGCAGCACCGCGGCGGCGGTGGCCTGCTGCAGCGACGGCGCGTGCACGTAGCCCTGGCTGTCGGCGCTGCGCTGGTCGCGCAGCCGGGCGTCGGGCATCAGGTTCTCGACCACGCCGAAGGCGCCCAGATGCAGCCCGGTGGGGGCGCGCTCGCGCATGCCGTCCAGCCGCTTGGTGGCCAGCGACGTGATCCAGGCGTCGAGCCGGTGCGCGCTTGAATCCAGCGTGGTGCGCAGCGCCAGGTCCAGTTCGCCCACCGTGCGCTGCTGCAGGAATTCCAGGCTCTCGCGGAAGGTGGCGATGTTGTGCAGCGGCTCGGGCCACTGGCCGACGAGTTCGCCGAGCCGGCTGCCGATGAACTGGGCCACCGACTGCGCGCCGGTGGTGCCCTGCAGCTGCAGCCCGAGCAGCGCACTGGCGTGGCCCACCTGGAACTGGTCGCCCACCGCGGTGACGCTGTCCACGCCCACGTACTCGGCATAACGCATGCCGCGCGCCGCGGTCTTCAGCGCCGCCGACAGCAGCGGCGACTTGTCGAGGTGGCCGTAGAACAGGCTGCGGCCGCTGGCCAGCACTTCCTCGTCAGCGGCGAAAGCGAGCAGCGCCTCGAGCAGGCTCTCGGCGTCTTGCATCTGCAGCAGCGCGGCGCGCGGGTCCTGCGCTGGCGTGGACAGCAGTTGCACCAGCGCGGCGATGAAGTCGCGCGCCAGCGGCTGCGCCGGTGCCAGCTCCTGCTTCGGGTTGGCCGGGTCGCGCTGCACCCAGGCCACCACGTCCAGCGAATGGGGCTTCGGCAGCACGCCGCACAGCGCAACGAAGGGCAGCTTCGACGGCTTGCCGTTCAGCAGGTCGGCAACCATCCAGCCGTTGATCAAGCGCTGCGACAGCGCCGCCTCCTTCAACTGCGGGTCGTTCTCGACCGCGGTCGGGCCCGCCACCTGGTGGAAGCGTTTGGCCACCGACCACGGCTGCATCGCCAGCACCTGGTGCAGCGTTTCGGCCCCGGGGTTGCGCATCGTCGGCACGCGCGGCAGCGCCGCCTGCCAGAACTCGCGCAACCACTGCAGCACCTGCAGCAGCTCGCGTTCCAGCGCCGAGTTCGGCGCGGGTTGGTAGCCGCGTGCCGTCAACGGCAGGATGCCGTAGGGCTGCTTGCCGATGCGCAGCGCCGACAGCGGCCCGCTGGGGCGCAGGTAGCGCACCGCGTGGGCGCGCAGCGTGGCGATGGCGTCGTCGTCGATCAGCGACTCGGCCGCGCTCACCGGGTTCCAGAAGTAGCGCAGCGTGTAGCCCAGCGTCGCGCTCCACAGCGCGTTGATCATGTGGCCGGCGCTGGCGCCTTCTTGCAGCGCGGCGCCGGGGGTGCGGGTCGCGTCGAAGCCGGCGCTGCCTGCCGGTGGCGGCAGGCCCAGCAGCAGTTGCAGCCGCGCGCCGGCACCGGCCAGTTCGTCGGCCACCAGCGGCACCGCCTGGCCCAACGGCGCCTGCGCGATGGCTTGCGCCTGCGCGTCGGCGGCCACCGGGTCCAGCGCCGCGGCCACGTCGCCGGCATCCGACGCGAAGCCGGCGCGCGCACCGGCGGTGTTGTTGGTCGGCGTGCCCTGCGCAACGAACTTCAGGCCCTGGCCGTGCTGGTGGTTGTGCAGCAGGTCGGCCACCAGCGCCGCCGCCGACTCAGGCGTTTGCGTCCAGTCCACACCCAGCACCACCAGCCGGTCCAGCCCCTGCAGCAGCGTCGCACCGCGCTTCAGGTCGGCCTGCGTCACGGTGATCGCCATGCCGGCCGCTTCGGCCGCCGCGTAGTCGACCAGCCAGGCGCGCTCGCCGCCGAAGGGATCCCAGGCCTTTGGGTCGGCCACCAGCAGCGGGTCGAACAGCGGCGACATCGGCAGCACGTCGGCCACCGCGCGGCCCCATTTGCGCAGCACCTCGGCGCCGTTGCGAAAGCCCACCGCGACGAAGCGGTCGGGCAGCGCGGCAGCAGTCTGCTCGCGCGCCTCGCCCGAGGCCAGCGGGATCGCCGCGTCGTCGAAGGCCGGCGCCGCGTCGACGCCGATCTGCGCCGCGTTGCTCGGCAGCACGCTGCGCACCAGGTAGGCCGCGCGCATCGGCCCGTACAGCAGCGCCAGCTCCTGCCACGGCGATTCGCTGTCGGCCGGCGCCGCGAAGCGCTGCGCCCAGTAGCGCTTGACCGCCTGCACTTCCTTGGCTGTCAGCCCCGGCTCGTGCTGCACCGCATGCAGCACGTCGGGGTAGATGCGGATCATCAGCCGCGTGGTGGCGTCGTCGTAGCGCGTCTGGATCGACACCGGCATCAGCAGCACCGGGAACTTCGCGTCCAGCGCCTGGAACAGCAGCGCCGGGTCGCGCTGCGCGAGCAGCGCCTCCGACCGCTCGCGCACGCCCAGCAGCCGCTGCTGCTTCAGCGCCGCGCCGTCGCGCGCCGCGGCCGACAGCTTGTCGATCCGCGCCTGGGCGCGCGCCAGCGTGCGCGCGTCGCCGCCGCCGAGGCGCAGCGCGTCGAGTTCGGCCTGCGCCGCGTCGACGCTGGCGCGCGCCTGGCGTGCGGCCTGCTGTTGCTGCGCGAAGGCGGCGCGGGCGCGGGCGATCTCGGTGCGGTTCAGGTCAAGCAGCGGCATGGGTTCTCCGGGCTGCGCGAGTTCGATGGATCAAGTCGCCAGGTCCGGCCCTTCCCAGTAGGCGCGGAATGGCTCTTGCAGCAGCGCCTGGGCAATCTCGGCGGCGGTGGGCGTGGGCGTCAGCCCGGGGAAGGACGCAAACGGCGCTTCGGCCGGCGTGCCCAGCGCGGCCAGCGCGCCGATCGACACGTGCGCGCCGGCCTGAACCTTCAGCTGCGACCACGACAGCGCCTTCCACGGGTTCAGGCCGATCGCCTGGAGCTTCTTGGCGTCGTCGGAGCCGTCGTCGCCGCGCGCGAACACCTCACGCGCCCACGACAGCGCGGCGCGCGGCTGGGCACCGATCCTCGCGCCGCCGCCCGCGCCGGGTGGCGCCTGCGGCACGTCGAAGCCGAAGCGCGGCTCGCTCATCGGCTCCTCGACCACGAAGCACCACTGGCCGATGTCGGCCTTGTCGATGTCGAAGCCGAAGAAGCTGATGTCGGGCGCAATGAAACCGCAGAACACCGGCAGCTGCACGTCGACATCGGCGTCAGGCGGCAGGCCCTGCGCGTTCTTCAGCAGCTGGCTCTTGTCGGGGGCAGCGTTGTTGGCGCGCCGCCAGGCGTAGATGTGGGCGTTGGGGTAGCGCAGCAGCAGCCGGCCCTTGATCAGCAGCGCCACGCGGTCGGGGTCGGCGAGGTTCGGGTCGCTGCGCAGGCCCAGCGGCTGCTTGCCCCATTGGTGGATCGGCTGCATGTCGGGCAGCTTGTCCAGGCCGCCATCGCTGCGGCCCTTGACGCGGTCCCAGAAGCGCTGGAACGGCGTGCCGCGCAGGTCGGTGGGGAAGGCGCGCCACAGCAGCTCGCGGTTCATCTCGAAGTTGGCGCCGACCATGAAGGCGTCGATGAAGAACTGGTTCACCTGCACCAGCATGATCAGCTCGGGCGGCAGCTGGCCGATGCCCGGCATGAAGGCTTCCTTGTCGTACGCGGCCAGCGCGCGGTACATCGGCTCACGCAGCTGCGGGAAGGCCATCACGCGGTCGAACAGCGGTGGAATGACGAAGCGCAGCCGCGCCGCGTCGGGCGCATCCAGCAGGTGCGCGGCGACGAAGGGGCTGGCCTTGCCCAGCGCCGCGCCGGCCAGCGCCACCTGCGACTGCAACCGCGCGCGCAGCGTCAGGTCGGGCAGCGTGCGCGCGCGCAGCACCTGCGCCGACGCCGCGAGCGGGAAGTCGACCACCTGCACCGCCACGCGCATCGCAGCGAACGGTTCGCGCCAGGCCTGCTGCACGCCGCGCACCGCGGTGGCGTAGGCCTTGAGCACCGCGCGCTGGCGCAGCGCCGGCGGCAGCGTGATGCTGAGCACGTTGCGCTCGGGCGGCGGCTCGCCCAGGCGGTCGATCTCCAGCCCGGCGCCGACCTTGAACTTCACCGCGGCGTTGCCGCCTTGCAGGTCGACCGCGTTCGGCGGCAGGTTGGCCACCAGGCTCAGGTTGTCGAAGCGCTGGGCATCGACGCGCGGCATCGAGCCCAGCGTCAGCCCGGCCAGCGCGCCCGCACGGGCGCCGGGGCGCGACGCGGCGCGGCGGCCGTCCAAGCGCAGCAGCGGCTGGGCGACGCGCAGCGCGCCGCTGCGCGCGTCGACCCGCAGCGCGCTGAACTGCAGCGCGCCGCCGGCCTTCTGCGCCTCGACCAGGAAGCCTTCGACACCGCGCTGGCCGAGTGCTTCGACCTGCGCCGCCACCAGCCCCAGGTCGGCCGCGCTCAGCCCCTGCGCGCTGCCGGCCAGCGCGCCGAAGCGCTCCACGTGCACGTCGGTGAACACGCCCTTGGACTGCCCCGCGCGAATCTGCGGCGCCGACACGCCGCGCCCGGCGGCCACCGCGGCGCGCGCCTGCTCGGCCGCGGCCCGTGCGCCGCGCACCTGGCCGGCGCTGATGCGGCCGCGAAAGCCGCGCGCCGCCAGGTCGACCGGCGCATCGTCGGCGCCGGGCAGGTCCAGGCCCTCGAACAGCTTGCTGCCGAGCAGGCCATCGGCAATGAAGTCATTGACCGCGAAGGCCGCCGGCCGCCGGCTCGCGGCGGCCATCGTCTGCAGGTAGCCGCCGGCCAGCGCCGGCAGCCGCTGCAGCGTGCCGGCGCGCATCGCCGCCACGCGCAGCGCGCGCCGCTGCGGGCTGGCGCCGCGGCGCAGCGCCGCATCGACCAGCGCCGCCGGCATGCTGGAACGGTCGAGCTGCCCGCCCAGCGACGCGGTCTGGCCGTTGACGCGGTAGGTGGCCACGCCCTGCGCGTCCAGCGCCTCGATGCGCGGCAGCGCCGGGCCCATCACCTGCAGCAGCCGCTCGGGCGGCAGCGGGTCGAAGTGCTTGATCTTCAACGCGCGCTGCGCCTCGATCGCCAGCCGCGTCAGGTTGAACAGCGTCTCGGCCTTGCGGATCTCGCCGATCTGGTCCCAGCAGGCGTCGACGTAGTCCTCCTGGAACTTGCGCACGACCTCGGCACCGTAGCCGGCAGCGCCGCGGTAGCGCGGGTTCAGGTTCAGGCCGGCCAGCCACCACTGCGGCTGCTGCGCCGGCTGCGCCGTGTGCCGGTTGGCGTGCCAGGCGCCGTACAGCGGCGGCTTGACCTCGATGCGCCGCACCGTGCCGCCGGGCTCGTCGCGCACCGGGTTGTCGACCTGCGCGGCCGGCGTGTTGACGATCGCTGCCAGGCCGTCGGCATGCACCGCTTGCGGCGCCTGGCCGGGCTGGTACTTCAGCGGCACCAGCGCGCCTTCCATCGTCGTCAGCAGGCCCGGCGTGGCACCGTTGAGCAGGTCGTCCACGCTCATCGGCGAGGTGCCGATGCTGCCCAGCAGCGCGCTCGTCTGCGGGTCGTTCTGCCACTTCTTCGGGCTGCGCAGCTTGCGCGCCAGGTACTCGAAGTCGCCTTGCGGCCCGGTGGCGAACTCCCAGTGGTAGTACACCGGCAGCACCACGTCGGCGGCGACGGCGGCGTCCCACGCCGGGGCCAGCGTCTGCATCGCCGCGCCCGCGCCGTCGCCGGCCAGGCCCAGGCCGCGCAGCACGCCGGGCTTGAACGCGGGCACGACGCAGGCGATGTAGTCGGTGTCGGGCTTCAGCCGCCTGGGGCACACCAGGCGCGAGATGTTGCTCTTGGGGTCGCGCTGCAGGTCGGCCTGGATGCCGGCGACGTCGCCGGAGGCCTTCTCGCTGACCACCTGCGCATGCGCCCACGACCACGATTCACCCAGCGGCGGCAGTTCGTCGGCCACGTGCGGCGCGCTGATGCGGATCTGCGGCAGCAGCGCGGGCGCCTGCAGGCGCGGGCGACCGACCTTGGCCGCCTCCAGCACCACCAGCACCAGCCACGGCCGCAGCCGGTCGTCGGCGTTGGCGCGCGCCGGGGTCAGCATCCACGGGAAGTCGGGCGGGTCGAAGTCGACGATCGCCAGGTAGTTGGGCTCGAAGTTGGTGGTGCCGGGACGCGGGTCGGTGCGCACGACCAGCGAGGTGTCGATCGCCACCACGTCGCCGGGGCCGTAGAGCTGCAGCGTCAGCGGCGCGATCGCTTCACCAGCATGCGCGCCGGCAAGCCTGACGCCGACGCTGGCGGTGGCGCGCGCCGGCAGGTGGCCCAAGCTGTCGGCGGCGTCCAGCGCCACCGTCAGGCCGCGCCGCACCCAGGGCAGGAACTGGTAGGAGATGGCCATGTCGCTGCCCCCCGGCTCAGAACGCGGCCTCGAACTGCTCGACCACCTGCGCACCGGCGGCCGCGTCCTCGGCGTGGAAGAAGGAGCTCGCCGCCAGGCCGGTGAGCGCGCTGGCGTTCATCGTGCCCAGCGCGGTGTCGATGGTGGCCAGCGGCGGCGGGTTGACCGCGAGCTTGACCTGCTCCTCGGGCGCGAGCATCTGCTTGCGCCGCTGCGGCGCGCGGCCCGCGGCGCCCATCTCCAGCGCCCAGCTGCGGTGCTGCGCCAGCGTCAGCCCCGGCCGCGCGAGCACGCCGCCGCCGCCCTTTTCGACCGACAGGTTGACCTCCTCGTAGTCGAAGCGCTCGCCCACCGCCGCGCCGAACTGGTAGTCGCGCTGGCCCGCTTCGAAGCCGGCAGTGAGGCGGTCGAACGACGGCTTGCCCAGCAGATCGTCCTCGCTGCGCTTCAAGAACTGCGCGGCCGGGAAGTTGTCGGTCAGCGTCTTGTCGGGCGCCTTCTCGATCGCGCCGAACAGCAGTGTGTCGACGGCGATCTCGCGTTCGCCCTCGATCGAGTCGGAGCCCACCTTGTCCAGCTTCTTGGCCAGCGGCAGGCGCTTTTGCAGGAACTGCAGCACCGCGTTCGGGTGCGCGATCAGCGGCGCGCCCTGGTCGGCGGCGGGCGGCGGCAGCTTGGCGAAGCTGGCGAACGCGTCACCGGCTTGCGCCAGCTGCGCCGACCAGTTGACCGGGTTCTCGAGCTCGGGCTTGAGCGCGCTGACCAGCGTGATCTTGCGCACGATGGTCTCGCGGTCGTCGCCCCATTCCTCGTCGACGTGGAAGCTGAAGTCGGGCAGCGGCCACGGCGTGTGGATCTCGGCGCGGCCGACGATGTGCCAGCGCCCGGGGCCGGCGAGCAGGCCGTAGATGTCGACGCTGGCGAAGTCGATGCCGAAGACCTCGACCCCGGCGAAGACGTGGATGTCGGTCTCGAAGCGGAACTTCGGCACCAGGTAGACGATGGCGTTGAACTCGAAGCCGCCTTCGAAGCTGGCGATGCCGACATCGCCCCACACGCGCAACGCGGCGCCGCCCTGCACCGTGGCCGAGGTCACCGCGAAATAGCCGTCGAAGCTCAGGCCGACGATGCCGATCGAGAACTCGCAGCCCACGCGCTGGAACGGCGCCGGGATGCCGGGCGGGATGTCGGTGAAGCGCGGGTGGAAGCCGCCGGCGCTGATCAGGAAGCTGGGCTTGTCGCCGAAGATCGCGCGGAATGCGAACTGCCCGTGCAGCGAGATGAAGAGCACGCGCGAATCGCGCAGCACGCCGTCGAACCAGATCTGCAGCGGGCTGAACACCACGCCGCCGGCGAAGTCGACCTGCAGCCGCAGGATCGCCAGGCTCTGGTCGACCAGCGGCGGCAACTGCACGATGACCTGGCCGACGAAGACGATCTGGCTCGGCTCGATCAGCAGCCCCACGCGCGCGGTCACCAGGCTGGGCGTGCCCCAGCCCAGTTCCAGCATCGGGCCGATGACGAAGCCGCCCGCCTTGAACGGAAAGATCACGCGCAGCTGGTTGAAGATCTGCGGCGCGTTGGCCACCGGGTTGTGCGGGAACAGGAAGCTGTCGAGCGAGCCGCTGGCCAGGCCGCTGGACAGCGCGTCGATCGAGATCGTGTGCTGCACGCCGATCAGCCCGCCCAGGCCGGTGAGCGTGAAGCCGAAGCCGAGCTGGATCGGCGGCAGGTTGGCCGCGACGATCAGCAGCAGCGACCAGCCCTGCGGGTTCTTGGTGCCCAGCAGCCCGATCGCCTTGACGCCGATCTGCATCAGCTTGATGTCGAGGATGCCGCCGTATTCGCCGCGATCCGGGTCGAAGAGCAGGAAGCCGCCGCCCTTGAGCACGCCCGCGTCGATCGCCAGCCCCGCGCCCGACGGCGGCTTCAGCCCCCAGCCGGCGTCGGCCACGCCAGCCAGCAGGTTGTCCAGCTTCAGCTTGGTGCCGAGCCGGTCGATCGAACCCTGGAACGGCCCGATCTGCACCTGGAACGAGCCCGACAGCTCGACCTCGATCTTGTTCAGCCCGTCGGCCTTGCGCAGCTCGAAGGTCAGGAACGGAATCTGCACCGGCGAGTTCGGGATCGCCTCCAGCGGGATCGTCGCCTTCAGCCCGGTGCCGTCCTTCAGCCTCAACCCGCCGGCGGTGTCGGCGACCAGGCCGAAGGTCAAGGCGACCTCGATCTCGTCGCCGATGATCGCGCCGAGGAAGGGGTCGTCGCCGATCTTCAAGCGCAGCTTGCTGTCTTTCAGGTCGAACTCGAGGCGCGGCTCGAGGTTCTTCAGCACGATCGAGCCGGACAGCTCGCCGATGGCGAAGTGCGTGCCATCGGCCGGGCCCAGCAGCAGCGGCTGCGCCGCGTTCTTGCGCCCGAACTTCAGGCCGAACTCGACGTTGCCGCTGAACGAGGGCTTGGGCAGGCTGGCCGGCAAGGGGTTGAGCGGCGGCAGCTCGAAGCCGAGCACGACCTCGTCGCTGGCGGTGATGCCCAGCGCGAACGGGTCGCCCAGCGCTTCTTCGACCAGCAGCGAACTGCGCAGCCGCGCGAACACCTTCTGCGGATTGGCCACGCCGTCGTAGCCGAGCTGCAGCAGCAGCTTCTTGCTGGCGTCGGCCGACTTGGCGAGTTCGAACTCCTTCGTCACCTGCTCGGCCGGCAGCGGGATGTTGGCCGCCGCGCGCGGCGCGCCCTTCGGCATGCCGGCGTCGGCGCTGTCGCTGCCAAAGGCGCGGTCGATCACCGTGCCCAGCGCCATGATCGCCAGCGCGACGATCGCCTGCGGCTCGGCCACCTGCGCATCGCTGAGCGCGTTGCCGGCCGGGTTCTCGCCCTTGAGGATGCAGACCAGCCGGCGCGCCGGCGGGCGGTTGTCGGGCTCGTCGGCGTCGCCCGAGACGATCAGCAGCAGCTTGGCGATCGAATAGGCCGACGGCGGCTTGCCCGGGTCGGCGCCGAGGATGCGGTCGATCTGCCGCACCACCTTGACCAGGTCATCGAGGTTGGCGTTGCCGGCCTGCAGCGCGGCGATGACCTCGCCCAGCGTCTTCAGCGCGGCCAGCGTCTCGCCGGTGACCAGCGTGGCCAGCGCCAGCGACTCGGCCGCGGCGCGCGTCGCGGCGAAGGCGCTGGGGTCGATGGCGGCGTCGGACTTGTCGAGCTCCAGCCCGAGCCGCGTGCGCAGTGCGTCACCCAGCGGCGTGCGCAGCGCGGGCAGCGGGATCTCGGATTCGAGATGGGTGACCGCCGCCTTGAACCACCTGAAGGCGCGCAGAAAGACCTTGTCCGCCGTTCCCGCCATGCCGTGCTCCCGCCAAGCGGGGCAATGTAGGCAGGCGCCGGGGCGGTGTCACCCCCTAATGCCGACGGCGGTGCGGCGCCGGCTCAGTCGCTCTTGCCCAGCAGCGGGATGGCGCCATCGGCGCCGGTACCCAGCAGCCCGACCTGGGTGTACACGCCGAGCTTGGCGCGCGTGTCGGCGATGTCCAGGTTGCGCATCGTCAGCTGGCCGATGCGGTCGGCCGGGGTGAACGCGCCTTCGACTTTTTCCATGCTCAGCCGCTCGGGCGCGTAGGTCAGGTTCGGGCTCTCGGTGTTGAGGATCGAATAGTCGTTGCCGCGGCGCAGTTCCAGCGTGACCTCGCCGGTCACCGCGCGCGCGACCCAGCGCTGCGCGGTCTCGCGCAGCATCAGGCACTGCGGGTCGAACCAGCGGCCCTGGTACAGCAGCCGGCCGAGCCTGCGGCCGTTGATGCGGTACTGCTCGATCGTGTCCTCGTTGTGGATGCCGGTGACCAGCCGCTCGTAGGCGACGTGCAGCAGCGCCATGCCCGGGGCTTCGTAGATGCCGCGGCTCTTGGCTTCGATGATGCGGTTCTCGATCTGGTCGCACATGCCCAGGCCGTGGCGGCCGCCGATGCGGTTGGCCTCCTCGAACAGCTCCACCGCACTGGCGAAGGTGCGGCCGTTCAGCGCCACCGGCACGCCTTCCTCGAAGCGCACCGTCACCTCCTCGGCCTTGACGGGCACGTCGTCCTTCCAGAAGGCCACGCCCATGATCGGGTTGACGATGCGGATGCCGCTGTTCAGGAATTCCAGGTCCTTGGCCTCGTGCGTGGCGCCGAGCATGTTGCTGTCGGTGCTGTAGGCCTTCTCGACCGACATCTTGTAGTCGAAGCCGTTGGCGATCAGGTACTCGCTCATCTCCTTGCGCCCGCCGAGCTCGTCGATGAAGCGCTGGTCGAGCCAGGGCTTGTAGATGCGCAGCGCCGGGTTGGCGAGCAACCCGTAGCGGTAGAAGCGCTCGATGTCGTTGCCCTTGTAGGTGCTGCCGTCGCCCCAGACGTTGACGCCGTCCTCCTTCATCGCCACGACCAGCGAGGTGCCGGTGACCGCGCGGCCCAAGGGCGTGGTGTTGAAGTAGGTGGCACCGCCGGTGGAGATGTGGAAGGCGCCGCACTGGATCGCGGCCAACCCTTCAGCCACCAGCGAGGCGCGGCAGTCGATCAGCCGTGCGATCTCGGCGCCGTACTGTTTGGCCTTGCGCGGGATGTCGTCGTAGTCGCTCTCGTCGGGCTGGCCCAGGTGGGCGGTGTAGGCGCAGGGGATCGCGCCCTTGGCGCGCATCCAGTGCACCGCGGCGGAGGTGTCCAGGCCGCCGGAGAAGGCGATGCCGACACGCTCGCCGGCAGGCACGGATTGCAAGATGGTGTGGGACATGGCGAACGAGGCTCGATGCGATGGTGGGTTGATTGTCGCAAGGCTGGCCGCCCACCTGGCGCGATGGCACGGCAGGCTGCCGTTGGGGGAAAGCACTGAGCGCCAGCCCCGCCGCGACGCCCGATGCTCGCGGCTTGCGTGCGCGCGGCGCACGCCGCAGCCCCGAGGAGTCCAACGAACATGTCCGACGATCATTCCACCCGCAGCGGCCCGCGCCGCCGCGATGTCACCCTGGGCCTGGCGGCCGGCGCCGCCGCGCTGGCCGCGCCCGCGGTGCTGCGCGCTCAAGCCGCGCCGGTGCGCATCGGCTACGCGATCGCGCGCACGGGGCCATGGACCGGCGGCGCCCAGGTCAGCCAGGAGCCGAACTACATCCTGTGGGCCGAGCAGCTCAACGCCGGCGGCGGGCTGAACGTCAAGGGCACGAAGCGGCCGGTGGAGCTGATCGCGTCGGACGACCGCAGCGAGATCGAGACCGTGGTGCGCAGCTACGAGAAGCTGATGGGCAGCGACAAGGTCGACCTGATCCTGCCGCCGTGGGGCAGCAACGCCAACTTCGCGGTGGCACCGCTGGCCAACCGCCACGGCTACCCGTTCATCGCGCCGACCGCGCTGTCGAAGAAGCTGATTGAGCTGAAGCTGCCCTACTTCTTCCTGATGCTGCAGCAGCCGCAGCCGATGATGAACGCGCTGGTCGAGCTGCTGAAGGCCAACGGCGCCAAGACCGCCGCCGTGATCTACGTCGACGACCTGTTCGGCCTGGAGAACTACGCGGCGCTGAAGGTGGCGGTGGGCGGCAGCGGCATCAGCCTAGTCGAGGAAAAGAGCTACCCGCTGGGCGTGAAGGACTTGAGCCCGGTGCTGCGCGGCATCAAGGACAAGAACCCCGACGTGTTCATCGCGCTGTCGTACCCGCCCGACACCATCCTGGCCAGC
>CALBTN010000177.1 GCA_937967345.1 uncultured Rubrivivax sp.
TCCACAACATCGCCATCGAAGGCGTGTTCGACGACTGCCAGGACATCGTCAAGGCGGTGTCGGCTGACCTGTCATTCAAGCAGCGCCACAGCATCGGCACCGTCAACTCGATCAACTGGGCGCGGCTGCTGGCGCAGGTGGTGTACTACTTCCACGGCTGGTTCCAGGCCACGCGCCGCGACGACGAGGTGGTGGACTTCACCGTGCCCTCGGGCAACTTCGGAAACATCTGCGC
The DNA here is from genome assembly GCA_937967345.1 of uncultured Rubrivivax sp. Lineage (GTDB taxonomy): Bacteria > Pseudomonadota > Gammaproteobacteria > Burkholderiales > Burkholderiaceae_C > Rubrivivax. The sequence goes on from CALBTN010000177.1 coordinate 236, forward strand.
CGGCCACGTCGCGCGCTCGATGGGCTTGGCCGTAGGCCGGCTGGTGGCCGCGACCAACGAGAACGACGTGCTCGACGAGTTCTTCCGCACCGGCTGCTACCGCGTGCGCGGCAGCGCCGAGACGCACGAGACCTCGAGCCCGTCGATGGACATCAGCAAGGCCAGCAACTTCGAGCGCTTCGTCTTTGACCTGGTTGGCCGCGACGCCGCGCGCACCGCTGCGCTGTTCGGCGCCGGCATCGCGCGCGACGGCGGTTTCAAGGTGTCGGCCGACGAGTTCGCGCGCATCGCCGGCTTCGGCTTCACCTCGGGCAAGAGCACGCACGCCGAGCGCGTGGCCACCATCCGCGACACCTGGCAGCGCTTCGGCACGATGATCGACACGCACACCGCCGACGGCCTGAGGGTGGCGCGCGAACACCGCCGCGACGGCGTGCCGATGCTGGTGCTGGAAACCGCGCTGCCGGCCAAGTTCGCCGAGACCATCCACGAGGCGCTGGGCATCGAGCCGCCGCGTCCGGCGGCGATGCGTGGCATCGAGCAGCTGCCCAAGCGCGTGCAGGTGATGCCGGCCGATGCCGAGCGGGTAAAGGGCTATATCGCCCAGCACGCGGCCGATTGACGGCCTTGGACAATTCGGCGCAGTGATGACGGCTTCCAGACCCCCGATGCTCAGCCTTGACCAGGCGCTGGCGCAGCTGCTGCAAGGCGCCGCCGGCCACGCGATCGGCCAGACCGAGCAGGTGTCGACTTTCGACGCGCTGGGCCGGGTGCTGGCCACCGATCTTTGCTCGGCCATCGACGTGCCGCGCGCCGACAACAGCTCGATGGACGGCTACGCGCTGCGCGCGGCCGAGGCCGGCGACGGCGCGGAGTTGCCGGTCACCCAGCGCATCCCGGCCGGCGCGGTCGGCCAGCCGTTGGCGCCGGGTTCGGCCGCGCGCATCTTCACCGGTGCGCCGATTCCCGCCGGCGCCGACGCCGTGTTGATGCAAGAGCAGGCGCAAGCGCTGCCCGGCGAGGGCCTGGGCGCGCTGCGGGTGCTGGCGGCGCCTGCGGCCGGCGACTGGATCCGCCGCCGCGGCGAGGACGTACTGGCCGGCAGCGTGGTGCTGCCGCGCGGCGCGCGCCTGACGCCGCAGGCGCTGGGCCTGGCCGCCGGCGTCGGCGCCGCCACGCTGGCGGTGCTGCGCCGGCCGCGTGTGGCGCTGCTGTCCACCGGCAACGAACTGGTCATGCCCGGCGAGCCGCTGCCGCCGGGCGCCATCTACAACTCCAACCGCTTCACGCTGCGCGCGCTGCTGCAGGCCGCGGGCTGCGACTGCACCGATCTGGGCATCGTGCCCGACCAGTTGCAGGCCACGCGCGACGCGCTGCGCCAGGCGGCGCGCGGCCACGACCTGATCCTCAGCTCGGGTGGCGTGTCGGTGGGCGAAGAAGACCACCTGCGCGCGGCGGTGCAGGCCGAAGGGCGGCTCGAGCTGTGGCAGGTGGCGATCAAGCCGGGCAAGCCGCTGGCCTTCGGTGCGGTGCGCGGCGCCGACGGGCCCGAGGCGCTGTTCATCGGCCTGCCGGGCAACCCGGTGTCCAGCTTCGTCACCTTCTTGCTGTGCGTCGCGCCGCTGCTGCGCGCGCTGCAAGGCGCCGACCCGGCGTTGCCGCGCGGCATGCCGCTGCGTGCCAACTTCGACTGGCCCAAGCCCGACCGGCGGCGCGAGTTCCTGCGGGTGCGGCGCAATGCGCGCGGCGGCCTCGACCTGTACGCCAACCAGAGCTCGGGCGTGCTCACTTCGGCGGTATGGGCCGACGGCCTGGTGGACAACCCGCCCGGCCATGCCTTCGGCAGTGGCGATACGGTACGCTTCCTTCCCCTGTCCGAACTGGTGTGGCGATGAAGGCGATGAAGGTCCACGTCCGCTACTTCGCGTCGCTGCGCGAGGCGCTGGGCGCGCAGCAGGCGATCGAGATGCCTGCAGACAGCACCCTGGGCGCGCTGCGCGACGCGCTGGCCGCCAGCAGCGCGCTCCATGGCGAGCTGCTGGCGCGCGACCGGGCGGTGCGCTGCGCGCAGGACCAGCGGCTGTGCGACGAAGCCACGCTGCTGGTCGACGGTGCCGAGGTCGCGTTCTTCCCGCCGGTCACCGGGGGCTGAGCGTGGCCGAGCGCGTCAGCGTGCGCCATGCCGACTTCGATCTGTCGGCCGAGGTAGCGGCGTTGCGCAGCGCTGACGCGGGCGTCGGCGCGGTGGCGGCCTTCGTCGGCACGGTACGCGACCTCGGCGATGGCGCGGCCATCACCGGGCTGGAGCTCGAGCACTACCCCGGCATGACCGAAGCCGCGATCGAAGCCATGATCGATGCGGCGCAGCAGCGTTTCGACATCCGCGCCGCGCGCGTCGTGCACCGCGTCGGGCCGTTGCGCCTGGGCGAGCAGATCGTGCTGGTCGCTGTCACCGCCGCGCATCGCGGCCAAGCCTTCCAGGCCTGCGAGTTCCTGATGGACTACCTGAAGACCCAGGCGCCGTTCTGGAAAAAGGAGCTCGGCGCGGCCGGGCCGCGCTGGGTCGACGCGCGCAGCAGCGACGACGCAGCTCTCGAGCGCTGGGGCCTGCGCTCAGGCAACGCCGCCTGAAGCCGGGGCGACGCAGGCGGCGCGCTTGGTCACCACCTATCCCTGGTCGACGATGCTGGCGGTGGCACTGGGGGCATCGATCGGCGCGGTGCTGCGCTGGGCCGCCGGCGTGTGGGTCAACCACCTGTGGCAGGGCTTCGCGCTGGGCACGCTGCTGGTCAACTGTGTCGGCGGGCTGCTGATCGGCGCCGCGCTGGTCGGCTTCGAACGCTGGCCCACCGAGCTGCCGCGGGCCTTCTTCATCACCGGCTTCCTTGGCGGGCTGACCACCTTCTCGGCGTTTTCCGGCGAGTCGTTGCAGTTGCTGCAGCGCGGGCAGCTGAGCCTGGCCGCGCTGCACACCACCGCGCACGTCCTGGGCTCGCTCACATGCGCGGTGGCGGGATTTTCACTGGCGCGGCTGGTGCTGCGTGGCTAAGCCCACAAGCCCTGCGCACGCCGCTGACGGCGTGGTGTCGACCCAGTTGATGCGCGCCGCGCTCGGACGCTTTGCCAGCGGCGTGACCATCGTGTGCTGTCGCGCCGCCGACGGCTCGCCGGTGGGTTTGACGGTCAACTCATTCAGCGCGTTGTCGCTGCAGCCGCCGCTCGTGCTGTGGTCGCTGCGCAATGCCAGCGCGAGCCTGAAGGCCTTTCGGACAGCGCGCCATTTCGCGGTCAATGTGCTGGCGCAAGACCAGTTGGCGCTGTCGAGGCGATTTGCGTCGAGCGCGGCCGACAAGTTTGCAGAAGGGCAGTGGGCGTCGGGCCGAACCGGCGCGCCGGTGCTGGCGGGCTGCGCCGCGGTGTTCGAGTGCGAAACCGCCTCGGCCCAGCCGGCGGGCGATCACATGCTGTTCATCGGCCGCGTGCTTGCTGCGAGCGCGTCCAGCGTGACTCCGCTGGTCTTCCAGGCCGGGCATTACCGCAAGCTCGGCGAAATCATCTGAATGCCCCCCCGCAAGTGGGTGGCGCAGCCGGGATCGGCCGCACTAAGATGCAAGTTCGGGTTGCGGCTTCTTACATGCGCCTGCCGTTTGGAGGACAGACATGAACCAATTTGCTTCGATGGATCGTTGCGTACTTCGCGTCGGTGTCGTGTCGGCGTTGGTGGCCCTGGCCGCATCGGCCACGGCGCAGGAGATCGGCGGCGGCAGCAAGGGCGCGGTCACCGGTGCGGCCGGCGGTGCCACCGCCGAGGGCGCCAACAGCGCGATCGAGCGCTGCGACCAGGCACTGGGCACGATCGGCGTGGTCGAGGACCAGAACGCACCCTGGTATCACACGCTGCAGAGCTACAAGCTGGGCTCCACCGTGCCGGTGCTGCGCATGATGATCCAGCAGTCGAACTGCTTCGTCGTGGTCGAGCGCGGCGCGGCGATGCAGAACATGCAGATGGAACGCCAACTGCAGAAGTCCGGCGAAATGCGCCAGGGCAGCAACTTCGGCGCCGGCCAGATGGTGGCGGCCGACTACACGATGAGCCCGAGCATCCAGTTCAGCCAGAACACCGGCGGCATGGGCGGTGCGCTGGGCGGCCTGAGCCGTCACCTGGGCGTGATCGGTGCGATCGCCGGCGGCATCAAGACCAACGAGGCGGGCACCACGCTGATCATGATCGACAACCGCTCGGGCGTGCAGCTGGCCGCGGCCGAGGGCACGGCCAAGAACACCGACTTCGCGATGTTCGGCTCGGCTTTCGGCTGGGCTGGCGGCGCCGGTGCGGGTGGCTATAGCAGCACGCCAGAGGGCAAGATCATCATTGCCGCCTTCGCCGACAGCTACAACCAGCTGGTCAAGGCGGTGCGCAACTACAAGGCGCAGACCGTCAAGGGTGGGCTGGGCACCGGCGGGGCGCTGGGCGTTCAGGGCGGGTTTACGCCCGCGTCGCCGAAGTAACGCGCCGCGACGCGGCGGCCCCGGGCGGGTCCGCCGTCGCCGCATTGCGCGTACGGTGGCTTCACATCACGTTCTTCGGTAGGGCGGCTGCCCCGGCGCGTCGGGCCGAGCCGCTCGGGCCACGGGCTGGCGGGTGCTGCCAGCGAGGCTGCTGCTGCTGCGCCGCCGGGTGCTGAGCCTTGCGCTGACCACCACGCTGAGCGCGGCGCTCGGGCTGACCGTCTTGGCAACTGTCCAGCCTTGAAAAAGCCGCAGGCCCTCCCAAAGTGCCTCTGCACACAAGGAGGCTACCCATGCGTCTGGACAAACTGACGACCACCTTTCAGCAAGCCCTGGCCGAAGCGCAGAGCCTGGCCGTCGCACGCGACAACCCTTACATCGAGCCCGCGCACCTGCTGGCGGCGATGCTCGATCAGCCCGACGGGCCCAAGTCGCTGCTGGCGCGGGCCGGCGCCAACACGGCTGCGCTGAAAACCGCGGCCGACACGATGATCAACGGCCTGCCCAGCGTGCAGGGTGGCGGGCAGGTGCAGGTCGGGCGCGATCTGGCGCAGCTCGTGCAGGCGGCCGAGAAGGAGGCCGGCAAGCGTGGCGACCAGTTCATCGCCAGCGAGCTGTTCCTGCTGGCGCTGGCCGATGCCAAGAGCGACATCGGCGGCATCGTGCGCGG
>CALBTN010000178.1 GCA_937967345.1 uncultured Rubrivivax sp.
GCCACCACCTTGCTCGAACTCATCAGTGAAGGCACTCTCGAGCCGCGATGCTCGATGACACCGCCGACCGGCCGGATGTCAAAGCCGATGCGCACGAAGTGGCGCGCCAACCGCGGCTCGGTGAGCACGAAGACGTGCTCGATGCCGAAGCGCCGCGCGATCGCGGCAGCCCCCAGGTACAGGCTGACCGGCACGAACGGAAAACGCGACTCCGGGCCCTGACCGCCCAAGTCGTCTTCGCCAACCGACACCGCTTTCGCCCTTGCGCTGCCGATAGGTGTTCAGCACCGCCAGGCGCGACACCTCCCCGATGGTCTGGCGCGGCAGCCTGGCTGGATCGGCAAGGCCGCGGTCCAGAACCTCAGCGCAACTGCGCTCGAAAGGCAGCGGGTACGAAGGATCGTCCGGCCTGGCCACGACCAGGCGCGTGCAGCCGACCGGCTCCCCGCTGCCACGCCGGCGCAACAGGCAATGAAACGAATGGGCGTCGTACTCGTCGCTCTCGCGGCCGTCGGCGCGCACCGGCTCCCAGCCCAGGTCGCGGCAGTAGACCTCGTGGCGGATGCGATAGACCTGCTCCAGCGCCGCGTCGTCCAGCGCGGGGATCAACTCGAACATCTGGCTGAAGCTCTCGCCCAGATCGCGGCTCTGCGGTTTCGGTTCCACGGCTTGCCCCTCGCCCCGGCAGCGCCCGCCAGGCGCCGCAAGTGCTGTTGAATGTGTCAATCGACGATGCCGGGCGCTTCTGGCGCCGGCTTCAGTTCCGTACACTGCTATCGGCACTTCAATCACTCGCAGCGTCCAGATACGCAGATGTAACTGCGGGTTCGCGGTGTAAAGTCACAGCGACTGACCACAATCGCATGAATTGCAAGCGCGCTTGGGGCATCTGGCCGTGCGGATCCGTGCGCCGGGCCTCATCGCAAGCCGGCGGTCACCGGTGATTCGACGGGTAAGCCCCGCACAGCGGGATTCAACCTGTTACAGGTCGTGGCGGCATTGCAATGCACAGTCCGCGCTGGCTATGAAAAGTGTCTGGGAGGCAGGTTTGGAAGAGAACATTGACGGTCACGCCTCGAGTGCCGAGCACCCGTTTCGATCGATGCTGGCCGGGCCGCCGCGGGCGGTCGACCTTCCACCCGAGTCGGACCGCAAGCGCCTGTTCAACATTCGCGCGGCACAGACCCCCAGGGAGCGGCGCTCGGCCAGCAGCCTGCTGAGCAGGATGTACGCCACGCGCGGTTATGAAAGCGAGCATCTGGCCGACGAGGAGCACGAACATGCCAAGACCTTCCTCGCCAGCGACCACGACTCGGCCATCGGCACGCTGACCATCGGCCTGGATTCGTCGTCAGGGCTCAAGCTGGAAGCGTTGTTCCCCGACGAGGTCGGCCGCTTTCGCGAGGCCGGCCACCGCATCTGCGAATTCACCAAGCTGGCGATGGACCGCCGCGCCCGATCGCCGCGCCTGCTGGCCTCGATGTTCCATGTGGCGTACATCTACGCGCACCGTGTCAAGGACTTGACCCACCTGCTGATCGAGGTGAACCCGCGGCACGTGCGCTACTACGAGACGATGCTGGGCTTCAAGGTCATCGCCGCCGAGCGGCACGACCCGCGCGTCAACGCACCGGCGGTGCTGCTCGCGCTCGACCTTGGCCACGCCGAGCAACAGATCCGCCGCTTTGGCGGCAGGCCCGAGACGAGTGCGGTCGAGCGCTCAGCCTATCCGCACTTCTTCTCGGCCAAGGACGAAGCCGGCATCATCGGCCGGCTGTGCAGGTGCGACGAGGACATCGCGCACGTGTTCGAGATCTGCGCCGCCCGAGTGGCCGGTGCCGGCGCCGCGGCACCGGTGCACTGATTCGCCGCCTGGGTCCGACCGGGCCGGCTGCAGCGGCCGGCCTGGAGGCTCTACAGGCTCTTCAACATGGTGGCGACTTCGGCCTGCGCGGGGAACTCCTCGCCCAGCTTTGCCAGCGTGTCCAGCTCGGCCTTTGCCTTGGCGCTGTCCCCGGCCTTGATGTAGATCTTCGCCAGGTTCAACCGCAGCCCGGCGCTGGCGGGCTGCAACTCCAGCGCCTTGCGCTGCAGCTCGATGGCCCGGGTGTATTCCTTGTTGTCGGCCAGCAGCATGGCCAGCGTGTCCATGAAGGTCGGCTGATTCGGCGCCAGCTGGTTCGCCTTCTCGGCGTGCGCGATGGCGCCGTCTTTGCCGAGGTGGCCCAGGGTCCACGCGAGGTTGTTCAGCGCCACCACGTTGTTCGGCTGGATCGCCAGGATCGAGGTATAGAGCTTCTCAGCGGCCGGGTAGTCCTTGCGTGCAAGCGCCTGGTCGCCCAGGTGGGCGAGGAAAGCCTGGTCCTTCGGATGATCCTTCAGCCATGCGGCCCCGAAACGCTCCGACTCGGCGGCCTTGCCTGACGCGACGAGCACCGAGTTGAGCTTGATCGCGAGCTCGGTGCTGGCCGCGCGTTGCAGTCCCGTCTTGTAGGCGACCGCGGCGGCGTCCCAGTTCTTCTGGGCAACGCCGATGTCGCCCTCCAACACGTACCCGGCGGACGCCTTCGGCTGCTGCTCCTGCACGCCGCGGGCAACCTTGACCGCTTCGGCGTAGCGCTTGCCATCCAGCATGATCAGAATCAGCCCGCGCTGCGCGTCCAGGAAGTCCGGCTTGATCTCCAGCGCCTTGCGCAGGCTTTGCTCGGCGGCCTTGAGATCCTTGTTGACGACCTGCGCTTCGGCAAGCCGCACATGCGGCACCGGCGACAGCGGCTGCATCGCGATCAACTTGCCATAGGTGGCGATCGCCTGGTTCACGTCACCCGACACCTGCTGCACCCGGCCCAGCGCGCCCAGCAGTTCGGCGCTGCTCGGCACGGCCGCGACCCCGCTTTGCGCGGCGGCCAGCGCCTGCTTGTTGTCCTTGTTGCGCAGCAGGTGATCGATCAGCAGCAAGCGCGGCGCAACCTCGCTTGGGTTGGCATCGACCGCCTTGGTCAGCAGCGCGGTGACTTCGTCCTTGCCGGCGTTGTTCACCGCCGCCAGTTGCGCCAGCGCCAGCAGTGCCTGGCCGTTCTTCGGGTTCTTTGCCAGCAGCGCCTCGAAGCGCTTCTTGGCCTCGTCGGGCTTCTTGTCGGCCATGTCCAGCGCGGCCAGGCTCGCGGCGGCGGCAAAGAAGTTCGGGTCAATCTGCAACGCACGCTCGAAGCTCTTGCGCGCGGCGGCATTGTCGTTCTGCGCCAACTGGACACGCCCGCGCAGGTTGGCGGCGATCGGCTTGTCGGGCTGCTTGGCTTCGAGCTTGTCGATCGCGGCCAGCGCCTGGTCGAACTCCTTGCGCCGTACGTGCACGCTGATCAGCGCCAGGTCGGCGGTGACGCCGGCGTCGGTGGTCGCGATGTCCTGCAACTCGTCCAGCGCACCGGCAGTCTGGCCACCGGCCAGGTGGGTGATGGCCACCGCGGTGCGCTTGCGCGCGTTGTCCGGGTCCAGCTTCAGCGCCTTGGCGAAGTACTCCTCGGCCTTCTTGGCATCGCCGCTTTGCAGATAGACCTCACCGGCCAGCGAGTACAACGCGGGCTCGATGTTGCCGTCCTTGTCCGCCGCGGCATTCAGCGCCGCCAGCGCCTTGGCCGGCTGGCCCGAGCGCAGATAGGTGGCGATCAACAGCCGCCGCGTCGGCGCCAGCTGCGGTGCCAGCTGCGCCGCCTTGGCCAGGTAAATCTCGGCCTGGGCCGCATTGCCCGACTGCAGCTCTGCGGCGCCGGCCAGCTGCAGCACCTGGGCGCTGTTCGGCGCCAGCTGCAGCAGCTGCTGCGCCAGGTCGCGCGCTTGCTTGAAGTCCTTCTTCTGGTAGGCGATCTGCGCTTCGAAGAACTTGGTCTGCGGGCTGTTCGGCGCAATGGCCTTGAGCTGCTCGAGCTGCTTGGCGGCCTCGTCCAGCTTGCCCTGCTGCATCAACATGTTGAGGATGGCCAGGTGTGCCGGGCCGTACCTGGCGTCGATCTCCAGCGTCTTGCGGTACGCCGCCAGCGCCTCATCGGGCTGCTGCTTGGTGTACAGCAGCAGGTCACCCTTGAGCTTCCAGGCGTCGGTGCTGGCCGGCTCGCGCGTGATCACGCCGTCGACCACCGCCAGCGCAGCGTCGAAATCCTTGGCGCCGGCCTTTTGCCGGGCGCTGATCAGCAAGGCCGGCGCGTACTGCGCATCGGCCGCCAACGCCGCATCCAACGCCGCTTGCGCCTGCTCGGGTTTGCCCAGCATCGCGTAGGCGGCGGTCAGTGTGGTCTGCAAGTTGGCGTCGGCCGCCGGCTTGCCCAGCTTGGTCGCACCGAACTCGTCGACCAGCTTCTTCGACTGGCCCAGCAGCAGCATGCTGCGTGCCAGATCGGGCACCACCGCATCCGCGGCGTACTTCGCGTCCAGGGCCTTGCGCAACTCGACCTCGGCGGCGACGACGTTGCCCTCGGCCAGCAGCGTGCTGCCCAGCAGGTAGCGCGCTTCGCCCAGATCGGGGTTCTTCTGCAGCGCGTTCTTGATCTCGATGACCGCCGACTTGCTGTCTTTCTTCTGCAGGTACTCCTTGGCGGCCGCAATGCGCTTCTCGGGGCTTTCGTCGGCGCAGCCGGCCAGCGCCAGCGCGGCCAGCACGATGGGCAGGGCGATCAGGGGCTTGGACTTCATGGGCTTATTCACTTCAGGTTCAGTCGGTTCATCAGGTCGTACAGCGTCGGGCGGGTGACACCCAGCAGCTCGGCTGCCTTGGCGATGTTGCCGTTGGCACGTCCCAGCGCGGCGACGATGGTGCGCTTCTCGGCGGCTTCGCGCGCCGCGCGCAGGTCGAATTCGTTGTCGGCACCGTCGGCCTCGGGGGCCGCGAGGCCCAGGTCGCCGGCGCTGATCTGGTTGCCGTCGGCCATGATCGCCGCGCGCTTGATGCAGCTCGCCAGCTCGCGCACGTTGCCCGGCCAGGCATGCGCCTCGATCGCGCGCACCGCTTCGTCGGACAGCGTCAGCGAGCGGCGCTGCTCTTGCGCGTAGCGCCGCACGAAGGCATGCGCCAGCAGCGCGGCATCGCCGATGCGGCTGCGCAGCGGCGGGATGTCGACCACGATCTCGGCCAGGCGGTAGTACAGGTCTTCGCGGAAGCGCCCCTGCTTGACCAGCGCCTGCAGGTCCTGGTGCGTGGCGCAGACGATGCGCACGTCCACCGCGATCTCCTGCCGGCCGCCGACGCGCTGGATCGAGCGCTCCTGCAGGAAGCGCAGCAGCTTGGCTTGCAGCGGCAGCGGCAGGTCGCCGATCTCGTCGAGCAGCAGCGTGCCCTTGTTCGCGGTCTCGATGTGCCCGATCGTCGTCTTCGCCGCGCCGGTGAAGGCGCCCTTTTCGTAGCCGAAGAGTTCGCTTTCCAGCAGGTTCTCGGGGATCGCCGCGCAGTTGATGGCGACGAAGCGCTCCTTGCGCCGCGGCGAGGCCTGGTGCAGCCCCTGCGCCAGCACCTCCTTGCCGGTGCCGCTCTCGCCCAGCAACATCACCGTCACCGTGCTGGCCGCCACCTTCTCGATCGTGCGGCAGATGCGCAGCATCTGCGGATCGCGGGTGATCAGCCCGCCCAGCGCCTCGGGCTGGTGCAGCTCGCGCAGGCGGCGGTTCTCCTTCTGCAGCTCGAACAGGCGAAACGCGCGCTCCACCGTCAGGCTCAGCAGCTCGGGCTCGAAAGGCTTGGCGAAGAAGTCGTAGGCGCCCATGGCCACCGCGCGCAGCGCGTTGTTCTGGTCGTTCTGGCCGGTGAGCACGATGACC
>CALBTN010000179.1 GCA_937967345.1 uncultured Rubrivivax sp.
AAGGCTTCTCCACCATCATGTCGGCGCAGTTCTTCAGCTCGCTGGCCGACAACGCATTGCTGGTGGCGGCCATCGAGCTGCTGAACACCTCGCAGGCGCCGACCTGGCACGTCGCCGCGCTGCCGTCGATGTTCGCGTTGTTCTACGTGCTGCTCGCGCCCTTCGTCGGCGCTTTCGCCGACGCCGTGCCCAAGGGCAAGGTGATGTTCGTGGCCAACGCGATCAAGGTGGTGGGCTGCCTGATGATGGCGTTCGGCGCGCATCCGCTGCTGTCGTACGCGATCGTCGGCCTGGGTGCCGCGGCCTATTCGCCGGCCAAGTACGGCATCCTGACCGAACTGCTGCCGCCGTCGCAACTGGTGCGCGCCAACGGCTGGATCGAGGGGCTGACCATCCTGTCGGTGATCCTGGGCATCGTGCTCGGCGGGCAACTGGTGGGCCAGCGCGTGGCGCGCATGCTGCTGGGCGTCGAGGTGCCGCTGCTGAGCAGCGGCATCGACACCCCGGCCGAAGCCGCGATCACCGCGATCATGGTGCTGTACGTGATCGCCGCGGTGTTCAACCTGTACATCCCGCGCACCGAGGCGCCGCTGCAGCCGCTGCCGCGCCAGCCGGCGAGCCTGGTGCGCGACTTCGCCAGCTGCAACGCACGGCTGTGGAGCGACAAGCTCGGCCAGATCTCGCTGGCCACGACCACGCTGTTCTGGGGCATCGGCGGCAACATGCGCGTCATCGTCTTCCCCTGGGCCGCGGTGGCGCTGGGCTACAACGTGACGCAGGCGTCGTCGCTGGGCGCGGTGGTAGCCTTCGGCACCGCCGGCGGCGCGGTACTGGCGGCGCTGGTGACCAAGCTGGACAAGGCCACCGGGACGATCCCGATGGGCATCGCGATGGGCCTGCTGATTGCCGGGCTGAACTTCGTCAACCACGTCTGGGTGGCGGTGCCGTTCCTGATCCTGCTCGGCGCGGTCAGCGGCTACCTGGTGGTGCCGATGAACGCGCTGCTGCAGCACCGCGGCCACAACCTGATGGGCGCCGGACGCTCGATCGCGGTGCAGAACTTCAACGAGCAGGCCTGCATCCTGGGCTTGAGCGCGCTGTACGCGCTGATGACGCGCTTCGGCGCCACGCCCTTCGGCGTGATCACCGTGCTCGGCCTGGGCGTGGCGCTGATCATGTGGCAGATCCGCAGCTGGCACGCGCGCAACTGCACGCTGCACTTCGACGAGGTCGAGCGGCTGCTGGCGATCGCGCGCACCGACAAGCACTGATGGCCACGCCCCACGCACCCGGCAGCGCGGTGCTGGCGTTGCTGTTCAACGCGCTGGCGTGGGGTATTTCGTGGTGGCCGTTTCGCTGGCTCGACGCGCGCGGGCTGCACCCGCTGTGGGCCACCGCGGCCAGCTATCTGCTGGCCGCGGCCTGCATCACGCTGTGGCGCCCGGCAAGCTGGGCGCAACTGCGCCGCGCGCCGGCGCTGTGGCTGCTGATGCTGGCGTCGGGCACCACCAACGCCGCGTTCAACTGGGGCGTGACCATCGGCGACGTGGTGCGCGTGGTGCTGCTGTTCTACACCATGCCGCTGTGGGCGGTGCTGCTGGCGCGGCTGCTGCTGGGCGAGCGGCTGACCGTGCTGGCCGCGCTGCGCGTGCTGCTGGCGCTGGCCGGCGCGGCCATCGTGCTGTGGCCCGACGGCGGCGGCTGGCCGCTGCCGCGCAGCGGCGCCGAGCTGCTGGGCCTGCTCGGCGGCTTTGCCTTCGCGCTGAACAACGTGCTGCTGCGCCGCCAGGCACACCAGCCGGAGATGGCGCGCGCGCTGGCGATGTTCGTCGGCGGCGCGCTGGTGGCCGCCACGCTGGCGGCGGCAATCAGCGCGGCCGGCCTGATTGCGCCGCCGCCGCGGCCGGCGCCGCCGTGGCTGGCCGGCGTCGGCCTGCTCGGGCTGCTGTTCCTGACCAGCAACCTGGCGCTGCAGTACGGTGCCGCGCGGCTGCCGGCCAACGTCACCGCGGTGGTGATGGTCAGCGAGGTGCTGTTCGCCAGCGTGTCGGCGCTGTGGCTGGGTGCCGGGCAGCTCAGCGCGCCGTTGCTGGCCGGCGGCGCGCTGATCGTGGGTGCGGCGCTGCTGGTGCTGCCGCGCCGCGTGCCCGCTGCGGCGGCGGGTTCGCGCGTCGCTGCGAAGACGGCGGACTGAGCGCCTGCGTCAGGTAGTCGACCAGGCGGTCGAGCGCGCGGAAGAAGACATCGGTGCTGAAGCCCACCAGGAAGGCCAGGCCGAACGAGCTCAGCGTGACGAACTCGGCTTGCGACAGCTTGGACGCCGACGGCGTCCAGAACCACACGACGATGATGCCGGCGAAGCCGCCGAGCAGCACGCGAAACGTGATGCGCATCCACGACAGCTCCGGCGTGGCCGGATCGAGGATGCGCCGCAGGTGGAACACCACCGCGCCGAGCATGCCGTACAGCGCGGGCAGCACCCACAGGCCGACGAAGGCGATGCCGTTGCGCAGCCTGAACAGGTTCGAGAAGTAGTCCTGCGGCTGCAACGGGTCGATGTGCAGTTCGATGCCCAGGTTGAAGCGGCGCAGCTGCTTCAGGTAACTGTCGAGCAAGACCAGCACGTCGGGCGCGCGCGTCTCGGCGCTTTGCGCCGGCGCCGGCGCCTGAGCTGCGGCCACCGGCAGCGCACCAGCACCACCGCCCTCGGCGGCCAGCGCGGGCGGATTCGGGCCATAGCCCGCCGCCTTCAGCCAGCCCTGCACCTCGCGCAGGCCGCTCGGGTTGGCCGGATCGCGCAAGCGCTGCAGCGCCACCGCCGGGTCGACCAGCATCTCCAGATCGTTCAGCGTGTTCGATGCGATCGGCGCGTAGGCCAGGTTCTTCACCTGCATGGCTTTCAGGTCGAACAGCGCCTTGCCGAAGACCTCGTACAGGAACTCCTTCTTGCCGGTGCTCAGCGACTCCTCGACCTCTTGCTGGTTGCGCTTGAGCATGCCGAACAGGCGCATCGCCTGCTCGGCGCCGCGCGCGTCCTGCAGCTCGAGCGTGGTCGCGTACGTCGAGCGCGCCCGTTCGTAGACCTGCGACGCATAGGCGCAAAACACCATCAGCGCAACCGAGAACACGAAGAAGCAGGCGATGCCGATGCGCCGCGGCAGCGTCGTTTCGTAGGGCCGCCAGCCGCGGCGCAGGTCGTCCAGCGTGATCGGCGCGATCGCCTTGACCGCGACGTTCAGCGCCTGGTGCAGCCGCTGCTCCAGCGCAGCCGCGTCGTCGCCGCTGGCGGTGCGGCGCGCGGCGGCGATGGCCGGCAGCAAGTCGGCGCCAGGGTCGAGCCAGCCCAGCCGCGCGCCGGCCTCGGCGACCAGCGTCGCGTCGGCCAGCAGTTGCGGCAGTGTCGCGGCACGCATCGCAGCCTCAGCCGCGGATGCCGGGCACCCAGCCCGATGGCGTAGGGCAGCCGCAGGCGGTGCCGGGCGGCCCCGGCGGCTGCGCCCAGCACCAGAACTGCGGCGTGAAGCAGATGGTGCCCGGCGCATGCGGCGGCACCTGCGCGCTGGCCGACAGCGCCAGCGCGGCCAGTGCTGCGGCAGCAGCGACAGCGGCTTTGCGGCTCATGATTCGCCTCCGTGGGGCACGTGCCCGGCACCGATGCTGAACGCATCGGCACCCGGGCCGCGTCCACCGGGCTGATGACGAACCCGGCGCGAACCACTATGCAAACGTGGGATTCGAGCGCGTAATGCCGCCGCGCGTGTCAGTCTTCGAGGCGGAACGCCACCTTCACCGTCACCTGCCAGTGCGCGACCTTGCCGTCGGCGATGTGGCCGCGCAGCTCCTTGACCTCGAACCAGCCGACGTGGCGCAGCGTCTGCGCTGCGGTCTCGATCGCGTTGCGGATGGCATCGTCGCTGCCGACGGTGGACGAGCCGACCAGCTCGACGTACTTGTAGACATGGCTGCTCATGATCGACCCTCCTTGCATCGCGCCGGCGCCCGGCGCGGTGCAACGGATATTATCGAAAGCACCCGTTGGCCGACCGCCCGCCCGAGGGCCACCCGATGAGCACGATCTACGATTTCGAGGCCCTGTCGATCGAGGGCAAGCCCGCACACCTGAGCACCCAGCGCGGCAAGGTGCTGCTGGTCGTCAATACCGCAAGCAAGTGCGGCTTCACGCCGCAGTTTGCCGGGCTGGAGGCGCTGTGGAAGGAGTACGCCGATCGCGGCCTGGTGGTGGTGGGTTTTCCGAGCAACCAGTTCGGCGGCCAGGATCCCGGCGCCAACGACGAGATCGCCGCATTTTGCGAGCGCAACTACGGCGTGAGTTTTCCGATGATGGCCAAGGTCGAGGTCAACGGCGAACAGGCGCACCCGCTATGGCAGTGGCTGAGCACCGAGGCGCCGGGGCTGCTGGGCAGCAAGGCCATCAAGTGGAACTTCACCAAGTTCTTGGTCGGCCGCGATGGCCAGGTGATCAAGCGCTACGCGCCCACCGACACCCCGGCGTCGCTGAAGAAGGACATCGAAGCCGCGCTGGCGGCCAAAGCCTGAGGAGCCCCCCGCCATGTTCGAGCACGTCGAGCCCTTTGCGGGCGACCCCATCCTCGCGTTGGTCGAGGTGTTCAACGCCGACCCGCGGCCGCACAAGGTCAACTTGTCGATCGGCATCTATTTCGACGACCAGGGCCACATCCCGGTGCTGCCGTCGGTCAAGCTGGCCGAGGCGCGCGTGGTCGCGCAAGGCGGGCCCAAGCCCTACCTGCCGATCGAGGGCGCGGCCAACTACCGCGAGGCGGTGCAGCGGCTGCTGTTCGGCACCGACCACGAGGTGCTGCGCAGCAAGCGCGTGGCCACGATCCAGTCGGTGGGCTCATCGGGCGGGCTGAAGGTGGGCGCCGACTTCATCAAGCGCTGGCTGCCGCAAAGCCAGGCCTGGGTCAGCGACCCGACCTGGGACAACCACCGCTCGATGTTCGAAGGCGCCGGCCTCGAGGTGCACAGCTATCCCTATTACGACGCCCAGGGCGGCGGCGTTCGCTTTGCCGAGATGCTCGATGCGCTGCGGCGCGTGCCCGAGCGCAGCATCGTGCTGCTGCACGCCTGCTGCCACAACCCCACCGGCGTCGACCTGAGCCGCGCGCAGTGGGACGAGCTGATTCCGCTGCTGAACCAGCGCGGCCTGATCCCCTACCTGGATCTGGCGTACCAGGGCTTCGGCGACGGCATCGACGAAGACGCCTACGCGGTGCGCGCGCTGGCCGCATCGGGTGCGAGCTTCTTCATCGCCAATTCGTTCAGCAAGAGCATGAGCGTGTACGGCGAGCGCTGCGGCGCGTTGAGCGTGGTCTGCGCCGACGCGCAGCAGGCCGACAACGTGCTCGGCCAGTTGAAGTTCACGGTGCGCCGCAACTACTCCAGCCCGCCGATCCACGGCGGCCAGATCGTCGCGCACGTGCTGGCCGATGCCGACCTGCGGCCGATGTGGGAAGCCGAGTTGGAAGCGATGCGCCAGCGCATCCTGGCGATGCGCAAGACGCTGCACCGCGTCATCAGCGCCAAGGTGCCGGGGCGCGACTTCGGCTACTTCCTGACGCAGCGCGGCATGTTCAGCTACACCGGATTGAGCGCGGCACAGGTCGACCGGCTGCGCGAGCAGTACGCGGTGTACCTGGTGCGCTCGGGGCGCATCTGCCTGGCCGGCCTGAACGAAGGCAACGTCGAACGCGCGGCCCAGGCGATGGCCGAGGTGATGGCCGGCTGAACGGCGCTGGGCGGCGGCTGCCGCGCGGCCTCAGCGCGCCGGGCAGCCGCGGCCGCGGCAGCGCAGGACCTCGCCGCTGGCCGGGTCGAGGTA
Source organism: uncultured Rubrivivax sp. (assembly GCA_937967345.1). GTDB lineage: Bacteria > Pseudomonadota > Gammaproteobacteria > Burkholderiales > Burkholderiaceae_C > Rubrivivax. Next base: position 5,861 of record CALBTN010000179.1, read on the forward strand.
GAGCTTGGCGCGCACGCCGCGCCCATGCACCTCGACCTCCCACACCGGGTCATCGAACTCCAGCTCGGTGATCGCACCCAGTTGCAGCGCCTCGACGGCCTGGGCGATCTGCGCCGCGCTCTTGCCTGCGGCCGGCGGGCGCAGGTCGAAGTTCGACTCGGGCTTGTCGCGCAGCGTCTTGGCGCTGCGCGGATCGACGCGCAGCTCGCGGCAGCTGCGCCCGTCGGGTTCGCAGCTGAGGATCTCCCAGCGGCGTTCGTCGAACTCGGCGCTGACGATCACCCCCGGGTGGGCCTTGGCCACCGCCTCGAGGATGCGCGACAGCGGTTGCGCGTCGCCGGGCGGCACTTCGGCGGCAACGCTGCCGAGGGTGAGCAGCCCCAGGCCGCAGGCGGCCAGCAGGCTGCGCAAGGTGAAGCTGAAGCGAGTCATCGGCAAGCATCCTTTCGTCGTCGCAATGAGGGGGTTCCTGACCGGCTGCGCGCTGCCGCGCGCAGCCGGCGCGAGTATCGGCGATCGGCGGCGCGGCCCGCGGCGCGTCAGCCCCCGGGTGGCTGCGGCGTGGGCGACCGGGGTTCGCTGCCATCGGCCGCGGCCGCCGGGTCCGGCGACGCACCGGCAGCGCGCCGCACGCGCTCGCGCAGCCAGCGTTGCGCGGGCTCGGCGTCGCGACGCATGTGCCACACCATGCTGAGCTGGATCGGGCCCAGCTCGAACGGGAGCTCGCGTGCCACCAGTTCGTGCTCATGGCCGGTGGCCGGCAGCAGCACCTGCGGCAGCACGCTCAGCAGGTCCGAGCGTGTCAGCACGCGCCCGGCGGTGAAGAACTGGTTGACGCTCATGGCCACGCGGCGCTGTCGGCCGAGCGCGGTCAGCGCTTGGTCGACATGGCTCAGGCCGCGGCCGGTGCTGCTGGTCAGCAGGTGGGTGGCCGCGCAGTACGCATCCAGGCTCAGCGCGCGCTCGGCCAGCGGATGGCCGCGGCGCATCACGCAGACATAGCGGGTGTCGAACAGCCGCGCGTGGCGCAGCGTGGCCATGCTGCCCGCGCCGACCAAGGCGGTGATGGTGTCGGGAAAGTAACCCAGCGCGAGATCGGCGTCGCCCTGTTGCAGCAGGCGCTGCGGCTCGGCGGTGGTCAGCGGCAGCAGGCGCAGCTTGCACAGCGCGCGCTCGTGCTCGATGCCGGTCACCAGCGCCGGCGCCAGCAGCGCAGCAATGCCGTCGGCCATCGCCAGGCGGAAAGTCACCTGCTGCGACTGCGCGTCGAACTCGCCCGGCGCCAGCGCAAGCTGCAGCGACGCCAGCGCCGAGCGCACCTGCGGCCACAGCGCTTCGGCCTTGGGCGTGGGCGTCATGCCCGCCGCGTGGCGAACAAACAACGCTTCACCGACGGCGGAGTGCAGCCGGCGCAAGGCATGGCTCGCCGCAGGCTGAGTGATCGCTAACACCTGCGCTGCGCGTGTCAGGCTGCCCTCGGCCATCAGCGCGTCGAACACACGCAGCAGGTTCAGATCGAGTGTTCTGAAGTTCAGCATGCGCTATCAATATTCACACTGTTCATAACTTACCTAGACAAACTTCATTGGCAATAACTTAGGGTTTACCCGATACTTACGCCATCCATAGAACCACCGCAAGCACCCGCAAGGGTGAGTCGCCCACGGGAATGATTGCCATGCCAAGCGTCGCCGACGCATCGATGCCAGCTCACAGCGGCACAGCGCGGCCGTGGGCTTCGGGCCTGTGGTGCACGCTGCAGCGCATCGGCCAGCGCCGCGCCGCCGCCGGGCTGTACGCGCTGGCGGGGCAACATGCCCGCACCGCCCCGACCCTGGCACGCGAACTGAACGCGGCCGCCGCCGAGTGCCTGAGGGCTTCGAATCAACACCAGAGGAACTGACGATGACCACCCTGACCCTGTACGCCGCGCCCACGGTGGCGCCGGAAAACCCGCTTGGCGCGCGCGCTGGCGCGGCCGTGTTCGTTGCGCTGTATCGCTTGGCCTCGGGCCTGGTCCGCAGCCTCGCTTGGCGCTCGGGCGACGAGCTGGTCGACGTGCAAAGCGTGCGCGACCTGGCGCTGCGCCACCAGGCGTCGGACCCGGCCTTTGCCGCCGACCTGCTGGCCGCGGCCGACCGCCACGAGCTGCTGCACGGCCAGGGCTGAGCGCCTGACAAGCCCGGCGGCGGGCAGCTCGGACTCGGGCGCGCTCAGATGCAGCGCCCGCCGTCGACCTCCAGCGCCACGCCGGTGACCATCGAGGCTTCGTCGCTGCACAGGTAGCACGCGGCGTTGCCCAGATCCTCGGGCGTGGAAAAGCGCCCGATCGGGATGGTGGCAAGGAACTTCGCGCGCATCTCGGGCGTGTCCTCGCCCATGAAGGTCTTGAGCAACGGCGTCTCGCCGGCCACCGGGTTGAGCGCGACGACGCGGATGCCAAAGGGCGCGAGCTCCACCGCCAGCGCGCGCGTCGCGGTGATCACCCAGCCCTTGCTGGCGTTGTACCAACTCAAGCGCGGCCTCGGGCTGACGCCTGCGGTGCTGGCCATGTTCAGCATCACGCCGCGCCCGCGGGCCTTGAAGCGCGGCACCACCACCTGGGCCGCCAGATAGATCGCCTTCATGTTGACCGCAACGATGCGGTCGAAATCGGCTTCGCTGACGTCTTCGGCCGGCGCCGGCAGGTGCGACACGCCGGCGTTGTTGACCAGGATGTCGAGCGCCCCGAAGCGCTGCTCGGCGGCGTCGACCATCGCCAGCGCATCCGCCGCGCTGCTGACATCGGCCACGTGCGCTACGGCGAAGGGGCCGGCCTGCTCGGCCACATGGCGCGCCGCCTGCGCGTCGCGGTCGACCACCAGAACCTGCGCACCCTCGGCGACGAACTTGCACACGATGCCGGCGCCGAAGCCCGACCCGCCGCCGGTGACGATCGCCACCTTGTCCTTCAGTCTCATGCTGCGTCCTTCAGCCGTGCTGGATCGCCACGGTCTTCAGCGTCGAAAAACCGTACAGCGCCTCGAAGCCCTTCTCGCGGCCGTGGCCTGAAGCCTTGACGCCGCCGAAGGGCAGCTCGATGCCGCCGCCGGCACCGTAGTTGTTGACGAAGACCTGGCCGCACTTCAGCGCACGCGCCAGACGCAGCGCACGGCCGCCGTCGCGCGTCCACACGCCGGCCACCAGGCCGAAGTCGGTGCCGTTGGCGATGCGCAGCGCCTGCGCCTCGCCATCGAAGGCGATCACCGCCTGCACCGGGCCGAAGATCTCCTCCTGCGCCAGCCGGTGCTCGGCCGGCACCGCGGCGACCAGCGTCGGGTTGACGTAGTAGCCGCCGCTGGGCGCATCGCCTGCCACCTCGCCCTGGGCGACGATCTCGAGCGAGCCTTCGTGCGCCAGCGCCAGATAACCCAGCACCTGATCGCGTTGCCGCGCGGAGATCAGCGGGCCGAGGTCCAGGTCCCGCAGCGCCGGACCGACACGCAGTGCGCGGTAGCGCTCGGCCATGCGCGCGACCACGGTGTCGTACACGCTGCGCTCGACCAGGATGCGCGACGCCGCCGAGCAGGTCTGGCCGGCGTTCTGGATGCCGGCGTTGACCAGGAAGGGCAACGCCGCGTCCAGGTCGGCGTCGGCGAAGACGATCTGCGGGCTTTTTCCGCCGAGTTCCAGCGTCACCGGAATCGTGTGCCTGGCCGCCGCGGCCTGGATCAGCCGGCCCACCGCCACCGAGCCGGTGAACGACAGGTGCTGCACCCCGGGGTGCGCCGCCAGTGCGGCACCGGCTTCTTCGCCCAGCCCCGGCACCACGTTGAGCGCACCGGCCGGCAGCCCGGCGTCGTGCGCGATGCGCGCGAAGGCCAGCGCGCTCAGGCAGGCTTCTTCCGCGGGCTTGAGCACGCAGGCGTTGCCCATCGCCAGCGCCGCGCCCACCGAGCGGCCGATGATCTGCATCGGGTAGTTCCACGGCACGATGTGGCCGGTGACGCCGTGCGGCTCGCGCAGCGTGAAGGCGGTGTAGCCGGCGGCAAAGGGGATGGTCTGCCCGTGCACCTTGTCGGCGGCGCCGCCGTAGAACTCGAGATAGCGAGCCAGCGCCAGCGCGTCGGCGCGGCCTTGGCGCAACGGCTTGCCGACGTCCAGCGCCTCGAGCCGCGCCAGTTCGTCGGCCTGTGCCAGCACCAGCGCCGACATGCGCATCAGCACGCGGCCGCGCTCGGCCGCGCCAAGCCGGCCCCACTCGCCGTCCAGCGCGGCTCGTGCAGCCTGCACCGCGGCGTCGATGTCGGCGGCCGTGCCGCGCGCGATCTGCGCCAGCGGCGTGCCGTCGGAGGGGTTGAGCAATGGCAGCGTGCGAGCGCCGGCACACTCGCACCACTGGCCGGCGATGAACACGCCGCGGCTGTCGAAGCTGATGCTGGACATGGCTGCCGTTCCCGCGCCCCGATGGGCGTAGGGCATCATAGAACGCGATGGGTGTGTTCCTGCTGAAGCGCTTGCTGACCTTCGCCGCCACGCTGGTGGTGGCGTCGATGGTGGTGTTCGCGGTGCTCGAACTGCTGCCGGGCAACGCGGCGCAGGTGATCCTTGGCGACAGCGCCACGCCCGAGTCGCTGGCCGCGCTGCAAGCCAAGCTCGGCCTGGACAAGCCGCAACTGCAGCGTTACCTCGAATGGATCGGCGGCTGGCTGCGCGGCCACAGCGCAACCAGCATCTCCTACGACACGCCCACCGCCACGCTGATCGCCGAGCGGCTGCAGGTGACGCTGCCGCTGGCGGCACTGGCGATGGCGTTCACCGTGGTTGCGGCGCTGGGCGCGGGGGTGTACGCCGCGTCGCGCCACAACCGGCTGGGCGACGTCGGCGTGATGTTCGCCAGCCAGCTGGGCATCGCGATCCCGAACTTCTGGTTCGCGATCCTGTTGATCCTGCTGTTCGCGGTGAAGCTGCAATGGGTGGGCGCGGGCGGTTTTCCCGGCTGGAGCGAGGACGACGGCGGCGGCCTGTGGCCGGGCCTGGTCGCGCTGCTGCTGCCGGCCGTGTCCTTGGCCGTGGTGCAGGCCTCGGTGCTGGCGCGCTGGACGCGCTCGGCGGTGCTGGACGTGATGCGCGAGGACTTCGTCAGGACGGCCCGCGCCAAGGGTTTGTCGCGGCGCGCGACCTTGTGGCGCCATGTGCTGCGCAACGCGATGATCCCGGTGCTGACGATCATGGGGCTGCAGTTCGCCTTCCTCATCAGCGGCACCATCGTCGTCGAGCAGGTGTTCGTGCTGCCGGGCGTCGGCCGGCTCGTGTTCCAGGCGATCGCCAACCGCGACCTGGTGGTGGTGCGCGACGTGGTGCTGCTGCTGGTGGCGATGGTGGTGTGCGTGAACTTCGTGGTCGACGTGCTCTACGCGGTGATCGACCCGCGGCTGAAGCCCTCCGATGCCTGAGAGCTTGTGAATATTTGGGATAACCCCGACAGCCCAGCGTGGGCATGGT
>CALBTN010000180.1 GCA_937967345.1 uncultured Rubrivivax sp.
CCCGCCATGCCCCAGTACACCCCGCCCCTGCGCGACCTGCAGTTCGTGATGCACGAGCTGCTCGGTGCCGTCGATCAGTTGAACGCGCTGCCGCGCCATGCCGATATCGACGCCGACACGCTGAACTCGGTGCTCGAAGAAGCCGGCAAGTTCTGCGCCGAGGTGCTGACACCGTTGAACGCGGTGGGCGACCAGCAGGGTTGCACGCTGGACCGCAGCAACCACACGGTGCGCACGCCCGACGGCTTCAAGGACGCCTACGCGCGTTTCGTCGAGGGCGGTTGGCCGTCGCTGGCCTGCGACCCGGCCCACGGCGGCCAGGGCCTGCCGGTACTGCTGGGCCAGTGCGTCAACGAGATGCTGAACTCGGCCAACCAGGCCTGGGCCATGTACCCGGGGCTGTCGCACGCCGCCTATGCCGCACTCAGCGCGCACGGCAGCGATGAACAGAAGGCGCTGTACCTGCCCAAGCTGGTCAAGGGCGAATGGACCGGCACGATGTGCCTGACCGAGCCGCAGTGCGGCACCGACCTCGGCTTGCTGCGCAGCAAGGCCGAGCCGCAAGCTGACGGCAGCTACAAGATCAGCGGGCAGAAGATCTTCATCAGCGCCGGCGAGAACGACTTCGCCGACAACATCGTGCACCTGGTGCTGGCGCGGCTGCCGGACGCACCCGCCGGCAGCAAGGGCATCACGCTGTTCATCGTGCCGAAGTTCCTGCCCAAGGCCGGCGGCGGCCTGGGCGAGCGCAACGCGATCTTCTGTGGCGCGCTCGAACACAAGATGGGCATCCACGGCAACGCCACCTGCCAGATGAACCTGGACGGCGCCACCGGCTGGATGGTCGGCCAGCCGAACAAGGGCCTGGCGGCGATGTTCGTGATGATGAACGCGGCGCGCCTGGGCGTGGGCAACCAGAGCCTGGGGCTGACCGAGGTGGCCTATCAGAACGCCGTGGCCTACGCGAAGGACCGGCTGCAGATGCGCGCGCTGTCGGGCCCGAAGAACCCGGACAAGCCAGCCGACCCGATCATCGTGCACCCCGACGTGCGCCGCATGCTGCTGACCGCACGCGCCTACGCCGAAGGCGGCCGCGCGCTGGCGATGTACTGCGCGCTGCTGCTGGACAAGGAGCGCGGCTGCGACGACGAGGACGAGCGCCAGGGCGCCGCCGACCAGGTGGCGCTGCTGACGCCGATCGTCAAGGCCTTCCTCACCGACAACGGCTGGATCGCCACCTCGAACTGCCTGCAGATCTTCGGCGGCCACGGCTACATCCGCGAATGGGGCATGGAGCAGTTCGTGCGCGATGCGCGCATCAACCTGATCTACGAGGGCACCAACACGATCCAGGCGCTGGACTTCCTGGGCCGCAAGGTGCTGGCCGACAACGGCGCCAAGATGCGCAAGTTCGGCCAGTTGATCAGCGACTTCGTCGAGGAAGAAGGCGTCGACGAAGCGATGCAGGAGTTCGTCAACCCGCTGGCCGACCTGGGCGAGAAGGTCACCAAGCTGACGATGGAACTCGGCATGAAGGCGATGGGCAACGCCGACGAGGTGGGTGCGGCCGCCACCGACTACCTGCGCGTGTGCGGCCACCTGGTGTTCGCCTACTTCTGGGCGCGCATGGCGAAGATCGCGCTGGCCAAACAGGGCTCGGGCGACCCGTTCTACGTCGCCAAGCTGCACACTGCGCGCTTTTATTTCGCCAAGCTGTTGCCCGAGACTGCCGGCCTGATGCGCAGCGCGCGCAGCGGCATGGCGCCGCTGATGGCGATGGACGAAGCGCTGTTCTGAGCTTTGCTGAAGGAGACACGAGCATGAAGAAACGCTTGATTGGCGGATTGCTGCTGGCCGCCACTGGCGCGGTGATGGCACAGGCCACGCCGGCCGGGCTGTGGAAGACCATCGACGACGACACCAAGGCCGAGAAGTCGCTGGTGCGCATTACCGAGGCCGGCGGCATCTACACCGGCAAGGTCGAAAAGATCCTGACTGACAAGACCGACGCCAAGTGCACCGAGTGCACCGACGCGCGCAAGGACCAGCCGGTGCAGGGCATGGTGATCCTGCGCGACATCAAGCTCGACCCCGACGACAAGACGCAGTGGATCGGCGGCGACATCCTCGACCCGAACAACGGCAAGGTCTACAAGGTGCGCATCAAGTCGGCAGACGGCGGCAAGAAGCTCGAGGTGCGCGGCTACATCGGCGCGCCGCTGCTGGGCCGCACCCAGACCTGGACCCGCGTGGAATGAAACCGAAGGAGATGAAACAAGTGAACCGATTCAACGTGCGCAAGGTAGCCGTGCTCGGCGCCGGCGTGATGGGCGCGCAGATCGCCGCCCATCTGGTCAACTGCAAGGTGCCGGTCGTGCTGTTCGACCTGCCGGCCAAGGACGGACCCAAGTCGGGCATCGTCGCCAAGGCGATCGACGGGCTGAAGAAGCTGAA
>CALBTN010000181.1 GCA_937967345.1 uncultured Rubrivivax sp.
GACCTGGCCGCGCGGCGCGTCCCGCACCGGCCGCTCGCGGCACAGCAGCGCCACCTCGCGCACGTAGCGCGCGAACACGCGCGGCTCGTCGGGGCGCATGATGGCCAGCGTCTCGGGGTCGTTCCAGATCGCCGTGGCCGACGCCAGGTCGCGCAGCCGCAGCAGGTTGACGCCGTCGTGCGCGGTGCTCGCGCCGCGGATCGGCGCGCCATCCAGCACGCGCGAGCACTGCATCACGCCCAGCACGCGCTCGCGCACGTTGCTGCAACCCGCGCCCAGCGCCGAGTGCTCGCGCCAGGCCTGGGCGAACTGTTCGGGCCGCAGCGCCGGGTTGCGCTGCGCCAGGTAGATCAGCTTGACCGACATCTGCTCCTCATGATGCCAACGCATCGCAGCGCCTTGGCGCAGGCGTAGTTGGCGCGCAGCGCGGCCAGATCCACGCGTGCGCGCGCCAGGCGGGTCATGCAGCCTGGCCGGCCGGGCGCGCGTGCACTGCAGGTGCCGTGCCCAGGTAGCGGTACACCGACAGGCCGTCGGTGGAAATGCCGGTCGCCTTGCCGATCACGATGTCGGCCAGCAGCTGGCCCGAGCCGCAGGCCATGGTCCAGCCCAGCGTGCCGTGCCCGGTGTTCAGGAACAGGTTGCGGTGCGGCGTGCGGCCGACGATGGGCGTGCTGTCGGGCGTCATCGGGCGCAGGCCGGTCCAGAACTCGGCCTGGGCCAGGTCGCCGCCGGGGAACAGCTGGTTGGTGACCATCTCCAGCGTGGCGCGGCGCTGCCGGCGCAAGGTCTTGTCGAAGCCGCCGAGCTCGGCCATGCCGCCGACGCGGATGCGCCGGTCGAAGCGCGTGAGCGCAATCTTGTAGGTCTCGTCCAGCACCGTCGACACCGGGGCCAAAGCCTCGTCGCGAATCGGGATCGTCAGCGAGTAGCCCTTGACCGGGTAGACCGGCAGCGCCAGGCCCGCCGACAACAGCAGCTCGCGCGAATAGCTGCCCATGGCCAGCACGTAGCGGTCGGCGCGCACCACTTCCTTGGCCGGCCCGGTCAGTTGCACGCCGCTGACGGCCCCCTGATCGTCGAACTGCAGCGATTCGACGCCGGTGCTGAAACGGAACTTCACGCCCAAGGCCTGCGCCATCTTGGCCAGCTGGTTGGTGAACATGAAGCAGTCGCCGGTTTCGTCCTGCGGCAAGCGCAGACCGCCGGCGATGCCGGCCTGGGCCCGCGCCAGCGCGGGCTCGGCACGGCACACGCCCGCGGCGTCGAGCAGCTCGTAGGCGATGCCGCACTCCTCGAGCACGCGGATGTCGAGCTGGGCCTGATCGACCTGCTTTTGCGAGCGGAACAGCTGCAGCGTGCCGGCCTGGCGGCCTTCGTACGCGATGCCGGTGTCGGCGCGCAACTGCTGCAGGCACTGGCGGCTGTAGTTGGACAGGCGCAGCATGCGCTCCTTGTTCACCGCGTAGCGTTCGGCCGAGCAGTTGCGCAGCATCTGCGCCATCCAGCGCAGCTGGAACAGGCTGCCGTCGGGGCGGATCGACAGCGGCGCGTGTTTGTCGAACATCCACTTCAGCGCCTTGGTCGGGATGCCGGGCGCGCCCCAGGGCGTCGAGTAGCCGAACGAGACCTGGCCGGCGTTGGCGAAGCTCGTGTCCAGCGCCGGGCCGTCCTGGCGGTCGATCACCGTGACCTCGGCGCCTGCGCGGGCCAGGTAGTAGGCGGTGGTCACGCCGATCACGCCAGAGCCCAGAACAACAACTTTCACTGTCAGTCTCCAGATGCTTGAGGAATGAACGTGACTCTACGGATTCGCGTGCTAAGCTTTTGCCGAAGTAGCCTGCGTGAACAGCAAAGTCTGCTGTTTCGATCTTGATTTCAACGGCTCAGCAGCAATGTCCGAACTCGACTCAATCGACCGCCGCATCCTCGACCTGCTGCAGCAGCGCGGGCGGCTGACCATGACCGAGCTGGGCGAGCAGGTCGGCCTGTCGACCTCGCCTTGCTCGCAGCGCGTCAAGCGGCTCGAAGCGCAGGGCGTGATCACCGGCTACCACGCGCGCGTGAGCCCCGCGGCGGTGGGCAGGACGCTGCTGGTCTTCGTCGAGATCACGCTGGCGCAAAAGTCCGAGCAGATCTTCAAGAAGGTGCGCGATGCGCTGCAGAACACGCCCGAGGTGCTGGAGTGCCACCTGATCTCGGGCAGCTTCGACTACCTGGTCAAGGCGCGGCTGGCCGGCATGTCCGAGTACCGCAGCCTGCTGGGCTCGATCCTGCAGCAAATGCCGGTGCCGGCGCAGTCCAACAGTTACGTGGTGATGGAAGAGGTCAAGGAGGGTTTCGTGCTCGCGCTGGACCGGCACCGCCGCACCTGAAGGCCCAGCGGCACCACGGCCGCATCGATTGGTCTGAGGCCTGGCAACCCGATGCCCATCGGCCCGATGCCGCGCGCTACGCCGCGGCCGACGCTGCCGGCTTCGGCGCTGCGGCCGCGGCACTGGCCTGCGCCTGAACCCGCAGCGCCGCCGGGTACGCCCGCATCGATCGCCACAGCGCCCATGCCGCCGGCAACAGCAGCGCAACCACCAGCGCCAGCGCCGCGCCCAGCGGATCTCCGCGCAGGTGCGGCGCCAGCGTATCGCTGATCGCACCGGTCAGCACCGGCCCCAGGCCGCCGCCACCCACCGCACCCACCAGCAGCACCAGCGCGTTGGCGCTGGCGCGCCGATCGGGCGCGACGATGTGGCTCAGCGCCGCGTACGACGGCGCGATCCACCAGGCGACGAAAAAGCCGAAAGCCACCAGCCGCCCAGCCGGTGTGGTCGGGGCCGATCGCAAGAAAACCCAGCGCCAGCGGCAGCGACAGGGTCAGGCCCAGCACCGGCACGCCGAGCTGCCAGCGCGGGTCGCGCGGCACCAGCTTGTCGGCCAGCCAGCCCGAGGTGCCGCTGCCCAGCATCGAGCCGGCGGCCGACAGCCCCGTCACCCAGCCGGCGGTCTGCACGCTCAAGCCGTGGCTACGCACCAAATAGGCAAAGTTCCAGATGCCGAACGAGTAACCCGCCAGCAGCGCCAGCGCGGCGCCGGTCAGCAACCAGCGCGACGCCGGCTGCGCCAGCACCTCGGCCAGCGCGCCGCCGGGCGAAGGCGCAGCGCCGGTCGCGGCGTGCGCTGCGCGCGGCGGCTCGCTGACCACCCAGCGCAACACCAGCGCGCCCAGCAGCGACGACAGGCCGATGCCGGCCAGCGTCGCGCGCCAGCCGAAGTGCTGCGCGCCCCAGGACCCCAGGATCAGCGCCAGCAGCGAGCCGGCGCTGCTGGCCATCGCGAACACGCTCATCGCGCGCGAGCGCT
>CALBTN010000182.1 GCA_937967345.1 uncultured Rubrivivax sp.
CCAGCGTGCCGCCGCGCTGCCAGCGCATCAGCGCCTCGGCGCCGACCATGCGCGCCGAGCGCACGTCGACCTTGGGCTGGTAGTGCAGCACCAGCTCGTCGCGTTCGATCGCCTTGTGCAGCGCACTTTCCAGCTCGAGCTTCTCGCGCCCGCGTCCGGCCAGTTGCGGGCTGTAGATCGCCGAGGCGTCCTTGCCCTGCGACTTGACCGAATACATGGCCACGTCGGAGTTGCGCATCAGGTCGGCCACGGTGGCGCCGTCGCGCGGGAAGATGGCGATGCCGACACTGGCGGTGACGAAACATTCCTGGCCGCCGACCAGGATCGGATCGCGCATCACCTCGAGCACACGATCGGCAACCCGCTGCGCGTCGCGCTCGTCGCCGATCTCGGGCAGCAGCGCGATGAACTCGTCGCCGCCGAGCCGGCCGACCGCCTCGAGCGAGCGGTGCGCACGCGACCCGGCCGCTTCGAGCGTGCCCTCCATCACCTGCTCGTTGTGGCGCACGCAGCCGCGCAGCCGCTGCGCGACCTCCATCAGCAACTCGTCGCCGGCGGCATGGCCGAGCGTGTCGTTGATGATCTTGAAGCGGTCCAGGTCGATCAGCAGGAACGCGCACGAGTGGGCCAGCCGCCGTGCGTGCTCGATCGCGCGCTCCATGCGCCACACCAGTTGGCGGCGGTTGGGCAGGCTGGTCAGCGAGTCGAAGTTCGCCAGGTGGCGGATGCGGTCCTCGGCGATGCGCCGGTCGGTGACGTCCTGCACGATGCCGGTGTAGCCCACGCCGTGGCCGTGCTCGTTGAACTCGGGCTCGGCTTCGACGTGGATGATGCGCTGGCGCCCGTCGTGCAGCGCCACCGGCACGTCGGTGGCCAGCACCGCGTTGTGCTGGATCGAGTCGCGCAGCAAGCGCAGCGCGGCGCGGCGCTCGCTGCGCTGCACCAGCCGCAGGATGTCGCGCAAGCCGAACGGCGCGTCATCGTGGCAGCCGAGCACGCGCCGGCCCTGCGCCGACAGCACCACCGCGCCGCCGCCGCGCGCGCTGCTGCGGCGCCAGTCGAAGCTGCCCATGCGCGCCAGATCCTGCGCGCGCGCCAGCTTGGCCTGGCTGCGCTCGAGCTCGATGCGCGTGCGCGACGCGCGCAGCAGGTAGTGCAGCCGCCCGGCCAGCAGGCTCCACTGGTTGGCCTTGACGAAGAAATCGGTGGCGCCGGCCTGGTAGGCGCGGGTGATCGACGCCTCGTCGTCGAGTCCGGTCAGCATCAGCACCGGCACGTTCTCGTAGCCGGGCATGGTGCGCAGCCGGGTGCAGGTGGCGAAGCCGTCCAGCCCCGGCATCATCGCGTCCAGCACGATCACGTCCGGCGACCAATCGGCCAGCAGCTGCAGCGCGTGTTCGCCGCCGCCGGACTCGGTGACATCGAAGCCGCGGTCGCGCAGCGCGACCGCGGTCAGCAGCAGGTTGACTTCGTCGTCGTCGACCAGCAAGACCTGCGGCGGCTTGGCCGAAGGCTGGTCGGCAAAGGTGGGCGCGACCGTCATTCGCGGCGTGTCATTCGCGACAGATCATTCGGGCAGCAGGCCACGCACCGCGGCGAGCACGCGCTGGCCCTCGGCCTGCAAGGCATTGATCCGCTCGGCAAGGCCGTCGGTGTGCAGCGTGCGCAACCGGTTCTCGATGTCGGCGCAGCGGCGCGACAGATCGAGCGCGCCGACGCTGGCCGACGAGGACTTCAACGTGTGGGCCACATGGCGCACCGCATCTTGATCGCCGTCGCGCAGCGCCTGCGCCGCCTGCGGCAGCAGGCGCTGCAGCGACGCCTCGAAGGCCCGAAGCACGCGCTCGACGACGCGGTTCGTGCCCTGCGGATCGAGCTCGTGCAGCCGCTGCAGCGCGTCCTGATCGAGCGTGCGGTTGAACTCCGGCGGCGCGGGCGGTGAGGCGGCAAGCTCGGCAAGCATGGTTCGCCGCGATGATACGGATCGCGCCATCAGGCGGTCGGCGCAAATGTCACGCATTTGCGCAGCCGCCGCGTGCAATGGATGCACTCTGTGCGTTCGGCGCGACGCCGGTGCCGTGCCGCTGCCAGGCCTGGGTGGCGCCAGGGGTGCTTCGTACAATCCCGCGCATGCCCGGATCCAGCGCTGTGCCCAGCCTCGCCTTTTGGCTGGTCGCGTGCGCTGCGCTGGCCTTGGCGTCGCTGGGTGGATTCGTCGCCGGGCGCTGGCTGCAACGCGAGCGCCAACGCCACACCCTGCGCCAGCCGCACGCGGTCTTCGGCAACGGTTGTGACGATGGTCAGCTTCAGCGGGTTGTCGGGGCCATAGCCGGCCGCGGCCATCAGTTCCTTCGCCTTGGCCTCGCGTTCAGCTTGCGTCAGATCGGCACCGGGCATCTGGGGCCCCTGGTAATCGGGATCAAATCCGCCCGCGAAGGCATAGCTTGGCACCGCGCCCGCCTTGACGATCTTTTCCTGCAGGACCTCGCGGTTGATCGCATAGGCCAACGCAGTGCGGACATTGATGTCCTGCAGCGCAGGGACCTGAAGGTTGAAGCTGTAGAACGGCACCTCGGTCGATGGCGAGATGAACACCTGATCCGGGATCGTCTCTTTCACCACCTCGATCTGGTTGACCGGAATGTCATAGGTCACATCCAGCTCACCGGCCTGAAAGCGTTTGAACTCGGTCGAGACATCCTCGGTGACGTAATACTTCACGAAGGGGATCGAGACATTGGCCGCGTCCCAGTAGTTCGGGTTCTTCTCCAGCAGGATATGGCTTTGCGGCACGACCTCCTTGATGACATAGGCACCGTTCGACACAACTTTTGCCGGATCGCCGAATCCGGCCGGGCCATTGGCCTCAAGGCTGGGCTTGTGCAGGGGCGACATCTGGAACGCCCCCATCAGATACAGGATATGCGGGCCGGGGGTTTCCATCTCGATCACCACGGTGCGGTCATCCGGGGCGGTCACGCCAAGCGTGGCGATATCGGTGGTCTCGCCATTGG
>CALBTN010000183.1 GCA_937967345.1 uncultured Rubrivivax sp.
CTGCTATCGCGGCGATAGCCCGGTGCCGGCTCATCTGCGGACGCGGCGGGCAACGCCGGCGGCCCAGGCGACGCAAGTCGGACCTGGCCAGAACAAGCGCCTGCGCGGTGGTGGGAACGCTTCGGGTGCGCGGCAGCCGGGCTTGCGCCCACCGCAGCACACACGCCGTCGGCTGCTTCGGCATCACCGGCCGGGCCGCCCGGCGGGCACGATCAACCCGGTGTCTGCACGACGACCTTCTGCCGATGGTCAGCCGGCTGCCGATGGTGGCGGGCGCTCGGCGCGGCACCGCGCCGATCGGCGGACACCCAAGAGCGCAAACCCGGCGAGTGCTGCCAAGGCCCAGGACGAGGGTTCCGGTATGGCACTCGTGAAGTGCACCACCACCTTGGTGCCGTCCCCGTAGCTGAGCCCATTCCAGTCGATGCCGATCCGTCCGGCGTTGAAGCTGACGCGGCTGGCGTCGAAGCCGGCCATCGTCGTCGATGAATCGACCGCGGCAGAAACGATGTCCAGCGGACCCCCGAGGACAAGATCGAACACCGGACCGTTGAAGGTCGCGCTGTTCCATGTCGGTGCGGTGAGCGTGGTGGTCAGCACCAGCGTCAGCGCGGCGTCGCTGAAGTCGACGCTGATCTGTGTCACCCCTTCAACGTCGAAGATGGTCTCTACTGCGGAGCCGACGGTGAAGGTCGAAGGCGACGCCGTCGCGTCTGTGTAGATGGTTGAGCTATCGGGATACCGGTAACTCGCATCGAAACTCTTGCCGACCAAGCCGGCGTGCGAGGCCGAGGCCAGCAGCAAGGCGGCCACGGGAACGAACAGTTTGAACGGTGCCATGGCCATCGGATGAGGGTGTGCGGTATGTCACATTCTCCGCATCGCGGATCGGCTGGCATTCCCCCGATCGAGGGGCCCTGAAACGGGAGTCGGTTACATCCTGCCCGGTCGAAATCGATCTGGGCCTGCCGATGCCGCTCGGCCGCAGCGCGATGCTGCCTGGCGATGGGGCTTGCCGCGGGCACACAGCCGAGCGCAGGCAAGCTGAAGGTGGCGCAAGCGCGCGCTGCCCCGTTGCCCTGCTGGCGGGTCACTGCGCCGCCAGCGGCCGCGGCTTGCCGTCGCCGTCGATGGCGACGTAGGTCAGGTTGGCCTCGGTGACCTTCACCACCTGCGGTGCGGCCGGGTTGCGCTCGGCGTAGACCTGCACATGCACCGTGATCGAGGTGCGGCCCAGGCGCTCGACCTTGGCATAAAAGCTCAGCAGGTCGCCGACCGACACCGCCTGCTTGAACACGAACTCGTTCACGGCCACGGTAGCGATGCGCCCCTTGGCGATGCGGTGGCACAGCACCGAACCGGCCATGTCCACCTGGGCCATGATCCAGCCGCCGAAGATGTCGCCGTTGCTGTTGACGTCGGCCGGCAGCGGGATCACGCGCAGCGCCAGCACGCTGCCGTCGGGCAAACTGGCGGCGCTGTCGAAGCGGCCGAGGTCGGGGGCGGAGTCGTTGCTCATCGAAGGTCGTGCCGGCTGCGGTTGATCAGCCCATTCTTCCACGCCCGCCCACTTCCACCCATGCGCCGAAGCGCCGTTGCCGTGCCCCTGCCAAGCGAGTCGGACGCCGTGCCGCGCGCGCGCTCCGACGCGGCCACGCTGCGCAAGCTGCTGCCCTACCTGTGGCACTACCGCGGCCGCGTCGCGCTGGCGCTGGGTTTCATGATCGTGGCCAAGGGCGCCAACATCGGCGTGCCGGTGCTGCTCAAGCAGTTGATCGACAGCCTGGCGATCCAGCCCGGCGACGCCGCCGCGCTGCTGGTGGTGCCGGTGGGGCTGCTGCTGGCCTATGCCGGGCTGCGGCTGTCGACCACGCTGTTCACCGAGCTGCGCGAGCTGGTCTTCGCCAAGGCCACCGAGGGCACCGCGCGCGCAATCTCGCTGCAGGTGTTTCGCCACCTGCACGCGCTGAGCCTGCGCTTTCACCTCGAGCGCCAGACCGGCGGCATGACGCGCGACATCGAGCGCGGCACGCGCGCGGTGCACTCGCTGGTGTCGTACTCGCTGTACAGCATCGTGCCCACGCTGATCGAGATGGCGATGGTGCTGACGCTGCTGGCCTGGAAGTTCGATGCGGTGTTCGCCTGGATCACCGCCGCCGCGCTGGCGGTGTACATCGCGCTGACGGTGGCGATCACCGAATGGCGCACGCAGTTTCGCCGCCGCATGAACGAGTTCGACGCCACCGCGCACACCCACGCCGTCGACTCGCTGCTGAACTACGAGACCGTCAAGTACTTCAACAACGAGGACTTCGAAGCACAGCGCTACGACGCCAGCCTGGAGCGGCTGCGCCGCGCCGCGCTGAAGAGCCAGAGCACGCTGTCGCTGCTGAACACGGTGCAGCAGTTGGTGATCGCGCTGGCGCTGGTGGCGATGCTGTGGCGCGCCACGCAGGGCGTGGTCGACGGCCGGCTGACGCTGGGCGACCTGGTGATGATCAACGCCTTCATGATCCAGCTGTACATCCCGCTGAACTTCCTGGGCGTGCTGTACCGCGAGATCAAACAGAGCCTGACCGACCTCGACAAGATGTTCGGCCTGCTCGAGCAGCACCGCGAGGTCGACGACGCGCCGGGCGCGAAGCCGCTGCGCGTGACCCAGGGCGTACTTCGCTTTGACGACGTCAGCTTCGCCTACGAGCCGGCGCGGCCGATCCTGCACGGCGTGAGCTTCGAGGTGCCGGCCGGCAAGACGGTGGCCGTGGTCGGCGCCTCGGGCGCCGGCAAGTCGACGCTGGCGCGGCTGCTGTACCGCTTCTACGACGTCGGCGGCGGGCGCATCAGCATCGACGGCCAGGACATCCGCGGCGTCACGCAGGCCAGCCTGCGCCAGGCGATCGGCATCGTGCCGCAGGACACGGTGCTGTTCAACGACACGGTTGAATACAACATCGCCTACGGCCGAACCGGCGCCACGCGCGAGCAGGTCGAAGCGGCGGCGCGCGCCGCGCACATCCACGCCTTCATTGCCGCCACACCCAAGGGTTACGACACCATGGTCGGCGAGCGCGGGCTGAAGCTGTCGGGCGGCGAGAAGCAGCGCGTGGCGATTGCGCGCACGCTGCTGAAGAACCCGCCGATCCTGATCTTCGACGAAGCCACCTCGGCGCTGGACTCGGCCAACGAGCGCGCGATCCAGGCCGAGCTGAAGAGCGCTGCCGCCGGCAAGACGGCGCTGGTGATCGCGCACCGGCTGAGCACGGTGGTCGACGCGCACCAGATCGTCGTGCTCGACGGCGGCCGCGTGGTCGAGCGTGGCACGCACCGCGAACTGCTGGCGCTGGATGGCGCTTACGCGCGGATGTGGCGCTTGCAGCAAGCGGGCCAGGCCACGCCGCCCGGGTCAAGGCCGGCATGACACGCGGCGCGCGGGGCTTCGCGCGGTTTCGCGGTCCACCGCAGCGGGACGAAGAGCCGATTGCGACGACAACGGGCACCGCTGGCCTGGCGCTTGATCGCGAAGGCGCATCAGTAGCGGCCGGTCAGCCCGGCCACGCGCAGGTACAGGTTGGCGCACCAGGCGACGAAGCGGCGCGACAGGCCGCGGCGCCAGCCCTCGCGCAGCGGCGGCGCCTTGATCTCGCTGGATGCGGCGATCGCGCTGTCGAGCTCAGCGCGCAGCTGCCGCGCGAAGCCGGCATCGCGCACCACGGCGTTGGCCTCGAGGTTCAGCAGCAGCGACAGCGGGTCGATGTTGGAGCTGCCCACCGTGGCCCAGTCGTCGTCGACCACGGCCACCTTGGCGTGCAGGAACGCCGGCGTGTACTCGAAGATGCGCACGCCGTCGGCCAGCAGCTCGTCGTACAGCACGCGCGCGGCCAGTGCTGCCAGCCGGTAGTCGACCTTGCCCTGCATCAGCAGCCGCACGCGCACGCCGCGCAGCGCCGCGGCGCGCAGGCAGCGCGTGAACGCGCGGCTCGGGTAGAAGTACGCGCACGCGATGTCCACGCTGAGCCGCGCCGCGCGCACCGCCTCGATGTAGCGGACCTCGATCGCGCGGCGCTGGCTGAAGTTGTCGCGCACCACGAAGGCCACCTGCACCGGCCGCAGCGACGACGGTGGCGCGGCCCGGGCCGCCGGCTTGGTGCTCAAGCCGCGCAGCAACTGCAGCGTGTTGGCCACCGGCTGCGAACTGCGCGCCAGCGCGCCGACTTCGGTGCGCCACTCGTGGCCGAGGTGGGCGCGCATCGTCAAGGCCTGCGCCAGGTGCTGCACCTGATCGACCACCGGGCCGTGCAGCTCGACCGCGTAATCCAGCCGCGGCCGCTCGCTGCGGCCGTGGCGCAGGTCGAGCCGGTCGTCCAGGATGTTGATGCCGCCGACGAAAGCCACCGCTTCGTCGACCACGCACACCTTGTGGTGCAGCCGGCGCAGCTGCGCCGGCTGCAGCCAGGCCGACCAGCGGTCGAGCGGGCGAAACACGTCGAGCTGCACGCCCGCGGCGCTCAGCAGGTGGCGCAGTGCGGGGATCGCCGCCTTGGAGCCGAAGCCGTCGACCACCACGTGCACTTCGACGCCGCGCCGCGCCGCCGCGCACAAGGCTTCCGCCACCGCCAGGCCGGCCTCGTCGTCGTGGAAGATGTAGGTTGCCAACCACACCTGCCGGCACGCGCCGGCCAGCGCGCGCTGCATCGCCGGAAACAACTGGTCGCCGCCTTCGAGCAGTTGCACCCGATTGCCGCCAACGAAGCCCGCGGCCACCCGGGCCAGCGCGATCATCGGCCGGCTACGCGCACTGCAGCTCGGCCAGCAGCGGCAGATGGTCGGACATGCGGGCCCATGCCGTGCCGCGCGGCACCGCCGTGTTGCAGCACACCAGGCCGCGGAAGTAGACGCGGTCCATCGCGAACACCGGCACGCGCGACGGGAAGGTCAGCCGCTGCGAGCTGCGCTCGAGCAGCGAGCCGGCGCGCACCAGGCCCAGCTCGCGCATCGGCGCGTCGAGCTTCTCGCCCCAGTCGTTGAAGTCGCCGGCCACCACCAGCATCTCGCCGGGCGGCACCTCGCGCGCCAGAAAGTCGGCCAGCCGGCGCACCTGGCGCACCCGGCTGCGGTGCGCCAGGCCGAAGTGCACCACCACCGCGTGCAGGATCTGGCCGTTCCACTTCACCGGCACGTGCAGCAGCCCGCGCTGCTCGAAGCGGTGGTCGCTGACGTCGTGGTGGCCGATGTCGCCCAGCGGCCAGCGCGACAGCAGCGCGTTGCCGTGCTCGCCGTGGCGCGTGAAGGCGTTGGTGCGGTAGGCGACCTCGTAGCCCTCGGGCGCGAGAAAGTCGGCCTGACCGCCGTCGGGCCAGCCCAGCCAGGTGCGATCGAAGTGGCGCTCGTCGCGCTTGTTGAACAAGCGCACCTCCTGCAGGAACACCAAGTCGGCGTCCAGCGCCTCGACCCCCAGCCCGAGGTTGTGGATTTCCAGCCGCTTGCGCGGGCCGACGCCGCGCACGCCCTTGTGGATGTTGTACGTGGCCACGCGCAGCGTGCTCAGGTCCATCTGCGTGGACGCGGCCAAGGCGGGGGATTGGAACGGCTTCATCGCTCGGCGTCAGGCAGGAAACGCGGCAGCTGCAGAATGGCTTCGGCGTTGCTCGGCGAGAAGCAGCGGTCGGCCGCTTCGCGCCACGGCCACCAGCCGTAACGCAGGTGTTCGCGCGGATTCAGCCGCACCGGCGTGCCGGCGGCAACGGTCAGGCCGAACACGTGCTCGGTGTTGTGCGTGACGCCCGGCGCATAACGCTGGCGCCACACCGGATAGATCTCGTAGACGTTGCGCAGGCCCCAGTCGCGCAGTGCCGCGCGCGGCACGGCCGTGCTGCCGATGGCGATGCCGGTTTCTTCCTCGACCTCGCGCACGCAGGTGCGCTCGAAGGGCTCGTCGCTGCGCTGGCGCGAGCCGGTGACGCTTTGCCAGAAGCCGGGCTTGTCGGCGCGCTCGATCAGCAACACTTCGAGTGCGTGTGTGTGGATCACCACCAGCACCGACTGCGGGATCTTGAACGAACGCGCGGGCAGCTCGGTGCTCATGACGCCCAGCATAGCGCGGCGCCGAAGGCCGCGCGCCGCGATGGACTGCCGGCTCAGCCGCTGGCGCCGAGCCGCCCGATCGCGTGGTATTCGATCCCGGCGGCATTGACCGTGGCTGGCGCGAACATGTTGCGCCCGTCGAAGATTACCGGCTGGCGCAGGCTGGCGCGGATGCACGCGAAGTCGGGGCTGCGGAACTCCTTCCACTCGGTGACGATGACCAGCGCGTCGGCGCCTTGCAGCGTATCCATCGCGCCGGCGGCAAAGCTCAGCGCCGCGGAGTCGGGCAGCACGCGCCGCGCCTCGGTCATGGCCACCGGGTCGTAGGCGGCGACGCTGGCGCCGCGCGCCAGCAACTCCTTGATCAGCACGCGGCTGGGGGCCTCGCGCATGTCGTCGGTGTTGGGCTTGAAGGCCAGGCCCCACAGCGCGAAGCGCCGGCCGCTGAGGTCGGCGCCGAAGCGGCGCACGATCTTTTCGAGCAGCACGCGCTTTTGTGCCTCGTTGGCGGCTTCCACCGCGCGCAGCACCTGCAGCGCGCGCCCGGCCTCGTCGGCGGTGCGGATCAGCGCCTTGACGTCCTTGGGGAAGCACGAGCCGCCGTAACC
>CALBTN010000184.1 GCA_937967345.1 uncultured Rubrivivax sp.
AAGCGGTTGCACAGGCCGTGGAAGGTGCCGATCCACATGCCGCGCACGTTCACCGGCAGCATCGCCGCCAGCCGCGCCAGCATCTCCTTGGCCGCCTTGTTGGTGAAGGTCACGGCCAGCACGCCGCCGGGCGAGACCTGCCCGGTGTGCAGCAGCCAGGCGATGCGCGTGGTCAGCACCCGGGTCTTGCCCGATCCGGCGCCGGCCAGGATCAGCGCCGGCTCGGCCGGCAGCGTCACGGCCGCGAGCTGCTCGGGGTTCAGGTGCTGCAGCAGCTTGCCCGCCGGTGCAGCGGCAGGCTCGATCTCGATCGGGGCGTCGTGCATCGACCGATTCTAGGCAGCGCGTGAATCGGTGACCCCCGGCCTGGACGGCCGGCGCCACGGCCGGGCTGCGGCGGCTGGCGTGAGGCTGCGGCGGCTGGCGCCAGGGCCGGGCTGCCCGGCAACTGCGCAAGATCAACCCGAGGGCAGCGGCTGTGCCGGCACCGGCCATGGCCCGGGCTAGGATGGACGCGGCTCGCGCCGGGTCCGCCCGGGCGCAGCGATCTGCAACCTTGCAGCGCACGGCATGCGCCGCGCTGCCTCGGCAAAGGAGTCCCTCGCGTGGCCGCAGCGTCCGGCACGGGTACGGTGGTCAGGATCCGCGGCGACGTCGTCGACGTGCGCTTTGCCGATGCGGTACCGCGCATGCAAGAAGCGCTGTACGCCGGCACGCTGCCGCTGGAGGTGGCGGCGCTGCTCGATGGCGACACGGTGCGCTGCATCGCGCTGGCACCGCTGCGCGGCCTGGGCCTGGGTGCGGCGGTGCTGGCCAGCGGCGCGCCGATCCGGGTGCCGGTCGGCGAGGCGGTGCTCGGGCGCATGCTGAACGTCTTTGGCGAGGCGATCGATGGCGGGCCGGCGCCGGTCGCGGCCGATCACCGGCCGATTCGCCGGCCGCCGCCGCCGCTGCCCGAGCGCGTGCTGCACGGCGAGGTGCTCGAAACCGGCATCAAGGCGATCGACCTGCTGGCGCCGATCGAGCGCGGCGGCAAGACCGGCCTGTTCGGCGGCGCCGGCGTGGGCAAGACCGTGCTGATCAACGAGCTGATCCAGAACACGGTGCGCCACCACCATGGCGTGAGCCTGTTCTGCGGCATCGGCGAGCGCTCGCGCGAGGCCGAGGAGCTGTACCGCGAGATGGGCGAGGCCGGCGTGCGCGACAAGACGGTGATGCTGTTCGGCCAGATGAACGCCGCGCCGGGCGTGCGCTTCCTGGTGGGCAAGACGGCGCTCACCATGGCCGAGTACTTCCGCGACGACCTCGGCCGCGACGTGCTGCTGCTGATCGACAACGTGTTCCGCTTCGTCCAGGCGGGTGCCGAGGTGTCGGGCCTGCTCGGGCGCATGCCGTCGCGCGTGGGCTACCAGCCCACTCTGGCCACCGAACTGGCGGCGCTGCAAGAGCGCATCACCTCGACGTCCAGGGGGGCGATCACCTCGGTGCAGGCGGTGTACGTGCCGGCCGACGACTTCACCGACCCGGCGGCGGTGCACATCTTCTCGCACCTGTCGGCCTCGGTCGTGCTGTCGCGCAAGCGTGCCAGCGAAGGCCTGTACCCGGCGGTCGATCCGCTGGCGTCGAGCTCGGTGATGCTGACGCCGGCCGTCGTCGGCCAGCGCCACTGCGACATCGCCCGCGCGGTGCGCCGCACGCTGGCCGAGTACGAGGAGCTGCGCGACATCATCGCCATGCTCGGTCTGGAAGAGCTGTCGGCCGCCGACCGCGCGGTGGTGGCGCGCGCGCGCCGGCTGGAGCGCTTCCTGACCCAGCCCTTCGGCGTGGCCGAAAGCTTCAGCGGCACGCCGGGGCAGCGCGTGCCGATCGCGAGCACGCTCGACGGCTGCGAGGCCATCTTGAACCGCGCGCACTTCGACGACAGCGAGATGGACTACTACATGATCGGCGCGCTGGCGCAGCCGCAGGCCGAGCCCGCCCGATGAGCCTGGCCCAAGCCATGCGCGTCAGCCTGCGCCTGCCCACCAGGTTGCTCTACGAGGGCGAGGCCGCGAAGTTGGCTGCGGTGGCCGAGAACGGCGCCTTCGGCCTGCTGCCCAACCACGCCGACCACGTCGCCGCGCTCGTGCCGTCGGTGCTGGTGCTGAGCGACGCCAGCGGGCGCGAGCTGTTCTTCGGCATCGACCACGGCCTGCTGGTCAAGCACGGCCACCAGGTCGACATCGCGGTGCGCCGCGGCGTGCGCGGCGAAAGCCTGGACACGCTGGCGGCAACCATCGAATCGCTGTTCACCCAGGTCGACGAAGCCGAGCGCAGCGCGCGCACCGCGCTGTCGCGCCTGGAGGTCGGCATCGTGCGCAACTTCAGCGAGCTGCGCAAACCGGCATGAAGCCCGACAACCGCTCTTCGCTCGAGCGCATCCAGCGCGGCGCCGAGCGCATGCAGCATACGCGGCGGCGGCCGGCCTACGGCCCGTTGCGCGGGCTCGGCGCGCTGGGCGTGGTCGGCTGGTCGGTCGCGCTGCCGACGGTCGGCGGCGCGCTGCTCGGCCTGTGGCTCGACCGGGTGGCGCCGGCGCGCTTTTCCTGGCCGATCGCGCTGATGCTCGGCGGCCTGGTGATCGGCGTCATCGTCGCCTGGGACTGGGTCGCCAGCGAGGACCGCACGCTGCGGCGCGACGCGCCAGACGCGCCCGGCGCCGCAAACGCGCCTGGCAAGGAGAAAACCGATGCCTGAGCTCGACCCCCAGGCGCTGCTGCTCGGCCTGGGCCTGGGGCTGGCCGCAAGCACGCTGTTCTTCGGCGGCCTGGGCTGGGGCCTGCGCCGCGCGCTGCGCGCGCGCCATCCGGGGCCGATCCTGGCGCTGAGCTTCGTGCTGCGCGCCGCGGTGCTGCTGGGCGTGGCCGGCTGGCTGTTGCGGCTGACCCATCCGCTGTCGTCGCTGCCGGCGTACCTGCTGGCGTTCTTCTTGGTGCGCGGCGTGGCGCTGCGTTGGGCGCGCCGCGGCAGCGCCACCGCTTTGTCTGGACCGGAGAACGGCTGAATGCAGCTCACACCCGATGCCAGCGTGATCGCCGAATTCGGCTGGTTCAAGCTCAACGCGACCATCGTCAACACCTGGATCGTGATGGCGCTGCTGGTGAGCCTGTCGTGGCTGGTGACGCGCCGGCTGCGCCCCGACGCGCCGCCGGGGCGGCTGCGCAACGCGCTCGAGGTGCTGGTGCAGATGATCGAGGCCCAGGTGCGCGAGGTGACGCACGACGCGGTGCACCAGGTCATGTACTTCGCCGGCACGCTGTTCCTGTTCATCGCCACGGCGAACACGCTGGCGATGATTCCGGGCTTTCGCTCGCCTGCCGGGTCGCTGTCGACCACGGTGGCGCTGACCCTGGCGGTGTTGCTGGCGGTGCCGTTCTTCGGCATCAGCAACGGCGGGCTGCGCCACTACCTGCGCACCTTCGCCGAGCCGTCGCTGTTGCTGGTGCCGCTCAATGTCGTGGGTGAAGTGTCCAAGGCGGTGTCGCTGGCGATCCGCCTGTACGGCAACGTGATGAGCGGTGCGGTGATCGCCGCGATCCTGTTCAGCATCGCGCCGTTCTTCTTTCCGGTGGTCATGGACCTGTTCGGCCTGCTGGTCGGGCTGATCCAGGCCTACATCTTTTCCATCCTGGCGGCGGTCTACATCTCTTCGGCCATGGCCAGCCGGCAAGACTCCCAAGCAAAGGACACACCGTGAGCGAACTCAGCCTCGTTGCCATGATTTCCATCATCACCGCCGGCCTGACGGTGGCGGTGGGCTCCTTCGGCGCGGCCATTGGCGAAGGGCGCACCGCGGCCGCCGCGATGGCGGCGATCGCGCAGCAGCCCGATGCGGCGCCGACGCTGTCGCGCACGCTGTTCGTCAGCCTGGCCATCATCGAGTCCACCGGCATCTACTGCTTCGTCGTCTCGCTGATCCTGATCTTCGCCAACCCGTTCTGGGACGTCGTGCGCCCGGCGCTCGGGGGGTAGGCGGCGATGTCGATCGACTGGGTCACGGTGCTGGCGCAGCTGGCCAACTTCCTGCTGCTGATCTGGCTGCTGCGGCGCTTTCTGTATCGCCCGATCATCGCCGGCATCGACGCGCGCGAGGCCGAGATCGCGCGGCGCATGGCGGCGGCCGACGCGATGCGCGAGCAAGCCGCTGCCGCCGAGCAAAACTACCGCCAGCTCCAGGCGCAAACGCTGGCCGCGCAGCAGGACAAGGTGGACGAGGTTCTGCGCGCCACCGAGGCCGAGCGCGAGCAGATGCTGTCCGAGGCGCGCGCCCAGCGCGCCCAGGAGCAAAAGAGCTGGCAGCAGCACCTCGAGCACGAGCGAGCGGACTTCCTGCGCCGGCTGCAACGCAGCGGCGCGCTGACGCTGCTCGAGCTGACGCGCAAGGCCCTGCACGAGCTCGCCGACGCCAGCCTCGAGGCCGCGATCGCGCGCCAGCTCGGCCACCGCCTGACATCGCTGGCCGGCGACCTGAGCGCTGCCACCGGCCCGGTGCAGCAGATCGTGGTGAGCACGCACGAGCCGCTCGGCGGCGACGCGCGGGCGCAGCTGCGCACCGAGCTGGCGCGCATCCTGCCGAGCGCCGAGCCGCGCTTCACCGTCGATGCCGAGCAGTCGCCCGGCCTCGTCATCCAGGCTGGCGGCGCGCGCCTGGCGTGGACGATCGACAGCTACATGGACGAGTTCGACGCCGCGATGGCGCGCACGCACGCGGCCGGGGCCAGCGCAGCCAGCGCGGCCGCGCCGGCGTAGCGCCATGGAGCACGACCGCAGCGAGCCGCTGCCGCCGCACGACGCCGGCCAGGCAGTGGCCGACGGCGAGGCGCAAGCCTTCGAGCACTGGCGCCGGCAGCTGGTCGGGACCGCGGCGCCGCAACCGCTGCTGACCGAGTCCGGCGTGGTCACCGACGTCAGCAACGGTGTGGTCAGCGTCAGCGGCTTGGCGCGCGCGCTGGCCGACGAGCTGGTGCTGTTTGCCAGCGGCGTGCAAGGCCAGGTGCTCGACCTCGAACCCGATCGGCTCGGCGTGGTGCTGCTCGGGCCGGCCGATGCGATCGAGCTCGGCGAAGCGGTCTACCGCACGCGCAAGGTGGTCAGCGTGCCGGTCGGCGCGGCGCTGCTCGGCCGCGTGGTCGACGCACTGGGGCGCCCGCTCGACGGCAAGGGGGCGATCGCCCACCTGATGCGCATTGCGGTCGAAGCCGAGGCGCCGCCCATCATGGAACGCCTGCCGGTGGCGCGGCCGCTGGCCACCGGCATCACCGCGGTCGACGCCGCCATCCCGGTGGGCCTGGGGCAGCGCCAGCTGATCATCGGCGACCGGCAGACCGGCAAGAGCTCGCTGGCCATCGACACCGTGCTCAACCAGCGCCGATCCGATCTGCTGTGCATCTATTGCACGGTCGGCCAGCGCGGCGACGCGGTCGCGCGCGTGATCCGCGCGCTCACCGATGGCGGCATGCTCGCTCGCAGCATCGTCGTGCAG
>CALBTN010000185.1 GCA_937967345.1 uncultured Rubrivivax sp.
GGGCGGTGCCCCGCCACCGCCGCTGCCCACTGCTGCCGTAGCCGTGGCCGGCCGCGAGCGTCAGCCGGCACCGCCCGCGGCCGGCACGTCGGGCAGGGTCGCGCTCGCGGCCTGCGGCGTGGTGATCGCCCCCGGCACGCGGCGGCGTGCGAGCAGCGTGTACATCGTCGGCACCACGAACAGCGTCAGCAGCGTGCCCACGCTCATGCCGCCGACGATGACCCAGCCGATCTGGCGCCGGCTTTCGGCGCCGGCACCGCTGGCCAGCGCCAGCGGCAGCGCGCCCAGCACCATCGCCCCGGTGGTCATCAGGATCGGGCGCAGCCGCAGGCTCGAAGCCTCGACCACCGCTTCGCCGATCGAGCGCCCCTGCTGGCGCAACTGGTTGCTGAACTCGACGATCAGGATGCCGTGCTTGCTGATCAGGCCCACCAGCGTGATCAGCCCGATCTGCGAATACACGTTCAGCGTGCCGCCGCTGGCACGCAGCGCGAGCAGCGCCCCCAGCGTGGACAACGGCACCGCCAGCAGGATGATGAAGGGGTCGACGAAGCTCTCGAACTGCGCGGCCAGCACCAGAAAGATGAACATCAGCGCCAGCACGAACACCAGCCCGAGCGCACCGGACGACGCGCGGAACTCGCGGCTGACGCCGTTCAAGTCCGTTGCGTAGCCGCTGGGCAGCACCCGCTTGGCGGTCTCGTCCATGAACTGCAGCGCCTCGCCCAGCGCGTAGCCCGGGGCCAAGTTGGCAGTGATCGACACCGAGCGGCGCTGGTTGAAGTGGTTCAGCTCGCGCGGGCTGACCGCCTCGCGCACCTTGATCAGCGAGCTCAACGGCACCATGGTGTCGCCGCGGCCGCGCACGAAGAGCTTTTCGATGTCGTCGGGCGTGGTGCGGCCCTGCGTGGCGGTCTGCACGATCACGTCGTACTGGTCGGCGTCGCGCTTGTAGCGTGTCACCGTGCGCCCGCCGAGCATGGTCTCGACCGTGCGCGCCACGGCGTCGACGGCCACGCCCATGTCGGCGGCGCGCGCGCGGTCGACCTCGACGAAGATCTCCGGCTTGTTCAGCCGCAGGTCGGAGTCGGGCTGCACGAAACCGGGGTTCTTCGCCATCTCGGCCAGGAACTGCTGCGACACCTTGGCCAGGTTGTCGTAGCTGTCGCTGGTGACGATCACGTAGTTGATTGAGCGCTCGCGGTAGCCCTGCCCCAGGCTGGGCGGCGTCACCGGAAAGGCCGACACGCCGGGCAGCGCCGCCAGGCGCGGTTGCAGCTCGCGCGCCAGTTGCAGCGTGCTGCGCTTGCGCTGGTCCCAGTCGAAGGTGCGCAGCGACGCACTGCCCTGCGACACGGTCGGGTTGCCGGCGACGACGAACACCAGGCTGAACTCCGGGTAGTCGCGGCCGATGTCCTCGATCGCGCGCAAGTAGCGCGCGGTGTACTCCAGCGTCGCGCCGTCGGGCGCGTTGACCGTGGCCAGCACCACGCCGCGGTCTTCCAGCGGCGCGAGCTCGCTCTTCGCCCCCTTGAACAGCCACGCGCTGCCAGCCGCGGCGCCGGCCATTACCAGCACCACGATCCAGCGCCGCGCCAGCGCCCAGCGCAGCGCACGGCCATAGCCATTGCCCAGCGCGACGAGGGCTCGTTCCATGCCGCGGTCGAACCGGTTGGGCGCCGGGTTGTGGCGCAGCAGCTTGCTGCACATCATCGGCGTCAGCGTCAGCGCGACGAACCCTGACACGATCACCGCGCCGGCCAGCGTCAACGCGAACTCGCTGAACAGCCGGCCGGTGCGCCCCGGCGTGAACGCCAGCGGCGCGTACACCGCGGCCAGCGTCAGCGTCATCGCCACCACCGCGAAGCTGATCTCCTGCGCCCCCTTGAGCGCCGCCTGGAACGGCTCGAGCCCTTCTTCGATGTGGCGGAAGATGTTCTCCAGCACCACGATCGCGTCGTCGACCACCAGCCCGATGGCCAGCACCAGCGACAGCAGCGTCAGCGTGTTGATGCTGAACCCGGCTGCGGCCATGATGCCGAACGCACCGATCAGGCTGACCGGAATCGTCACCAGCGGAATGATCGACGCGCGCACGGTGCGCAAGAACACGAACACCACCAGTGCCACCAGCAGCATGGCCTCGCCGATGGTGGTGTAGACCGACTTGACCGAGCGGTCGATGAACACCGCGTTGTCGTTGGCGATGCGCACCGTCACGCCGGCGGGCAGTTCGGCCTGAACCTGCGGCAGCAGCTTGCGCACCGCGGCCGCGATCTCCAGCGGGTTGGCGGTGGCGTTGCGGATGATGCCGGCCGAGATCGACGGCACGCCGTTCAGCCGCACGCTGCTGCGCTCGCTGGCAGCGGCCTGCTCGACGCGCGCCACGTCGCGCAGCCGCACGGTGTAGCCGTTGACCGTATTCAGCGCGATGTCGGCGAACTGCGCCACCGTGTTCAGGTCGGTGCGCGCGGTGACGCTGAACTCGCGCTGCTGGCTTTCGATGCGCCCGGCCGGCACCTCGAGGTTTTGCTTGCGGATCGCGTCCTCGACGTCCTGCACCGTCAGCC
>CALBTN010000186.1 GCA_937967345.1 uncultured Rubrivivax sp.
GCTCACGCTCTGATGGCTCACCCGGTGCCCCTGGCGCGTCAACTCCGCGGCCAAGGCGCGCACGCTCTTGCAAGTCCAGCGCAGCGGCGACATCGGATGGCCTCGGGTCGTCGGCTTGATCAGCTCTTCCAGCGCCGTGCGCAGTTCCGCATCGCGGTCTGTGGCCCGAGGCCGGCCCGCGCCTTCGCGCCGCACCCGGGACTTCGGCGCTATCGGCACCAGTTGCCTGGCGTCACCCAACTCCTTCATGCCCGAGGTGATCGTCGGCCGCGTCAAGCCCACCGCTCGCGCGACGATGCTGACTCCGCCGTAGCCAAGCGCACGCGCCTCGGTCGCCGCCTACAGTCGACGCAGCTGCTCGTCCATCACGCCGCGCAGCGCTTCATACTTCTCGGCAACCTTCGATTCATCGTCATCCATCCCGCGATGCTATCGGGTCCGAGCAACTTGCAAAAGTAGTTTGCTGACAGCGCCTTAGGCTCGTTAGCCCTCTTGTTGCGCAGACGCGCCTACTGCCCCTCGCGAAACGCAATCACGCTCACCGTCTCGACCAGCACCAGCAGGTCCAGCAGCAGCGAGTTGTTCTTCACGTAGTACAGATCGAACTGGTGCTTGCGCTTGGCATCGTCCATCGACTCGCCATAGCGGTAGCGCACCTGGGCCCAGCCGGTGATGCCGGGCTTGACGGTGTGGCGGATCTCGTAGAACGGAATCTGCCGCTTCAGCTCTTCGACGAAGGCCGGGCGCTCGGGGCGCGGGCCGACCAGGCTCATCTCGCCGGTGAACACGCTCCACAGCTGCGGCAGCTCGTCGATGCGGCTCTTGCGCAGGAACGCGCCGATGCGGGTGACGCGCGGATCGTTCTTGCTCGCCCAACGCGCGACGCCGTCGCCCTCGGCATCGACGCACATGCTGCGAAACTTGGTGCACATGAAGCTGCGCCCGCGCAGGCCGACGCGCTCCTGCCGGTACAGCACGGGCCCCGGGCTCTCGAGCTTGATCGCGATCGCGGTCAGCAGCATCAGCGGTGACACTACCACCAGCAGCAAGGTCGAGCTGAGGATGTCGAAGGCCCGCTTCAGCGCTTGCCGCATCTGACCCTGCACGAAACCGTGGCCATAGACCAGCCAGCTGCCCTTGAGGCTGTCGATCGGCACCTCGCCGCGCGCCGATTCGGTGTAGGCCGCCAGGTCCATCACCGGGATGCCGCTGATGCGGCAGGCCAGCAGTTCGTCCATCGGCACGCCGCCGCCGCGCCGCTCACGCGCCGCGACGATGATCTCCTGCACGTCGTAGCGCGACACCAACTCGGTGATCGGCTGGTTGCGCCCGAACACGCGCATGCCGGCCACCTCCGCAGCCGTACCGGCGCCATCGACGACGGCCGGATACAGCCCCACCACATCGCGGCCACCGCGCCGCGATGACTTCAGGTCTTGCGCCAGCGCCAGCGCCTCGGGGTTGATGCCGACGATCAGCACGCGAGGCAGCGGCGCAACCCGGCGCATCACCACCATGCCGGCGCGAACGAACACCAAGCCGACCACCAGGTACGTCAGGGCCGCGGGCAGCAGCTGCTCGATGTAGCCGCGATCGGCCACGGTGCGCAGGCTCAGGCTGGTCAAGTAGGCACCGACCAGAAGGGCAAAAACGGTGCGCCCCACTGCCGACACCGCCGAGATCGGCGTCGGCCGGTACAGGCCGACGACGGCGTACATCAGCGCCATCACCAGCGAGAAGATGGTCGCACCGGCCAGGATCAGCGGCAGTTCCGGCACGTTCACCGTGTGAATGGTCGCGTAGCGGTGCGTCAGCGACGACGCCGCCAGCAGCAATGCCACGAAGCACAGCGCCATGTCGATGACGATGCCAGGCACGGCACCGGGCATCAGATTCGAACGGAACACCCGCATGTTCAAAAACTCCTTGCGCCGGCGATGACGCCGCCTGCCTGGGCGACAAGCGCACCCAGGCATTGAATCGGCGCCGATTATGGTGGCCCCACTTCGGGCTCACACCCCCACGATTCAGGGGGCAAAACACATGACCAGACCGACGACTACGCCTGGTTCGACCTCACCATGTGGAACAAGGCGCGGTGCAGCCGGTCACACCGGCTTGACGTGCCTTTGCGCCGGCCCAGCTTTCAGCGCAACGCTTT
>CALBTN010000187.1 GCA_937967345.1 uncultured Rubrivivax sp.
AGGCCTCGATGTCGGGCGCGGCGGTGATGCTCTTGGGCGCGAAGCTCTGGATGAACCTGAACACCTGGCCGAACACCAGGAAGTAGCAAAAGGCCACGCCCAGAAAGAACAGCACCGTGCTGGAGATGACCAGCGGCAGCACCATTTTCTTTTCGTGGTTGTAAAGCCCCGGCGCGACGAAGGCCCACACCTGGTACAGCACCACCGGCAGCGCCAGCAGGAAGGCGGCGAGCAGGGTGATCTTCAGCGGCACCAGGAACGGCGAGATGACGTTGGTGGCGATCATCGTCGCGCCGGCCGGCAGGTGCGACACCAGCGGCGCGGCCAGCATGTCGTACAGCGGCCCCGAGCCGGGCCACACCAGCAGCACACCGAAGGCGACGCCGACCGCGATCAGTGCGCGGATCAAGCGGTCGCGCAACTCGACCAGGTGCGAAACGAAGGGCGCCTCGGTGCCTTCGAGTTCGTCGCGCGGCGGCTCGGTCACCAGCGCCCTCCGCGCGCGGCGCGCCGGGTGCCGGCCGCCGCACGGCCGCGGTGCCCGCTCACGGCCCGGCCTTGCGGCGCGACAGACCGGGCGGGCGGAAGCGCGCGACGCGCGCCGCGCCCGACTGCGCGTGGGTGCGAATGCCCTGGCGCTGCTTGTACCACTGCGGCGTGGCGCCGCGCTTGAGCCGCCAGCGCTTGTTCGGGTGCTTGTACTGCGGCGCCGGCGCCTCGGCGGCGGCGTCGGGCGGCAGCGGCAGGTCCGACCAGGCCGACTGCAATTCGTCGTGGGTGCTGCGCACCTCGTCGCGCACGCTGGTCTCGACCTCGCGCGCCGCGTCCTCGACCTGCGTCTTCATCTTCTTCAGCTCGTCGAGCTCGATCGAGCGGCTGACCTCGGCCTTGACGTCAGCCACGTAGCGCTGGGCCTTGCCCAGCATGTGGCCCACCGTGCGTGCCACGCGCGGCAGTTTCTCCGGGCCGATCACGATCAGCGCCACCGCGCCGATCAGCGCGAGCTTGTCGAAGCCGAAATCGATCACGCCGGGTCTTCGCGGTGCCGGCCGGCTCAGGTCTTGGTCCGCGCCTCGACGTCGACCGTGCGATCGGCGGCGCTCTTGCTGGCCCCCACCTGCGGCGGTGCGTCGGGCGCGGCGGCGTCTTCGCTGCCGCTTTTCATGCCGTCCTTGAAGCCCTTGACCGCCCCGCCGAGGTCGGTGCCGATGTTCTTCAGCTTCTTGGTGCCGAAGATCAACACCACCACCAGCAACACGATCAGCCAGTGCCAGATGCTGAACGAACCCATCTCGTCTCTCCTGCGCGAACGACTGCCGATTCTAGGTGAGCACGCTTGTGCGGGATCAACCCCGCAGCCAGGGGCGCGGGCCGCCCATCACGTGCACGTGCAGATGCTGCACCTCCTGGTGGCCGTCCTGTCCGGTATTGATCAAGGTGCGAAAGCCGTTGGTCACGCCCAGCTCGCGCATCAGCCGCGGCGCCAGCACCAAGATGCGCCCGAGCAGCGCCTCGTGCTCGGCGCTCACGTCGTAGTGCGACACCAGGTGCTGCTTCGGGATGATCAGCAGGTGCACCGGCGCCCACGGCGCGATGTCGTGAAAGGCCAGCAGTTGATCGTCTTCGTAGGCCTTCTTCGCCGGGATCTGGCCGGCGACGATCTTGCAGAAGATGCAGTTCGCGTCGTGCGTCATCGTGCTCATCCTTGCTCAGCCCGGCATCGCCTCGTTGGCGTTGAGCTTCATCCAGCCGCGCACCACGCGGTACAGGAACCAGATCGAGATCACGCCCCAGGCGATCCAGCCCGGCACCAGCAGCAGCAGCCACAGCGGCGCGGTCAGCAGGTACAGCCCCGCCGCCCACAGCACGCTGCGGATGCGCCAGCTGAAGTGGCTTTGCTGCCAGGTGCCGACGGCGTCGTCGCGTTTGACCAGATCGACGACGAAGGCCACGATCAGCAAGGCGACGCTGGCCTGCGCGCCCGGCATCACCGCGCCGACGGCAACGATCAGGTGCAGCAAGTAGCTGATGTGGCCGATCAGCTTCAGCGACGACTCGCGCTCGTCGAGACGGACGATCGGGTTGAGGTTCATGTGCGGTCGGCCTCCCGGGATTGCAGTTTGCGTGCGGCGAACTCCTCCAACCCCGATTGCCCCTCGCGGCGCTGCAACTCGGCCAGCACATCGGCCGGGCCCAGGCCGAACTGCGCCAGCAGCAGCATCGAGTGGAACCAAAGGTCCGCCACTTCGTACACGATCTTGGCGCGATCACCGTCCTTGCCCGCCATCACGGTCTCCGTGGCTTCCTCGCCGATCTTCTTCAAGATGGCGTCGCCCCCCTTGGAAAACAAGCGCGCGACGTAACTCTTGTCGGGGTCGCCGCCGCGCCGGCTGGCGATGACCTCGGCCAGCCGCGCCAGGGTGTCGTGTTCGTTCATCTACTTGTAGATCCGCTCGGGCGCCAGCAGCACCGGCTCGACCTCATGCCACGCGCCGTCGCGGTACAGGCGAAAGAAGCAGCTGTGGCGCCCGAGCTGCGTCACCTTCAGCAGCAGCACGTCGCTGTCGCAGTCCAGCCGCATTTCGTGCACCTGCTGGAAGTGGCCCGACTCCTCGCCCTTGTGCCACAGCCGCTGGCGCGATCGGCTCCAGTACACCGCCTGGGCGCTGGCGGCGGTGCGCGCCAGCGCCTCGCGGTTCATGTAGCCCAGCATCAGCACGTCGTTGCTGCCAAGCTCCTGCGCGATCACCGGCAGCAGCCCCTGCGCGTCCCACTTGACCTCGTCGAGCCAGTCCATCGGGGCAGTTTAACCATCCGCCCAGCGATCACCCTTGGTGCGTCGGGCCGGCGAAGCCTTGTTCGGCGGCGAACCACCGCAGCACCGGGATCGTGCCGGGCAGCACCGGGCGCACCTGCAGCGGCAGGCGCTGCCATGCCATCGCCTGGCCCTCGCGCATCTGAAGCTGCCCTTGCCAGCTGAACACCTTGCAAAAGTGCAGCCGCACGCGCGCGTGCTCGTAGTCCATCAGCTCGATCTTCCAGGGCTCGGGTGCGGCGATGGCGATGCCCAGCTCCTCGTGCAGCTCGCGGCGCAAGGCCTGCGCCACCGTCTCGCCCGGCTCGAGCTTGCCGCCCGGAAACTCCCAGTAGCCGGCGTAGACCTTGCCAACGGGCCGGCTGGTCAGCAAGAAGCGGCCGTCGCGGTCGATCAGCAAGCCCACCGCGACGTCGACGGGACGGCGCGGCTCCTGCGGCTCGACGTCGACGGGACGGCGCGGCTCCTGCGGCGCGACGTCGACTGGGCGGCGCGGCTCCTGCGGCTCGACGTCGACCGCGCGGCGCAGCAGCGCGGCATCGGCACGCGCCGGCTCGGGCGGGCCGCTCAACGCGGGTGCCTTCCGGCGTAGTCGGTGGCGAACTGGTAGGCCACGCGCCCCGACCGCGAGCCGCGCTCGAGCGCCCACACCAGGCTTTCCTGGCGCGCGGCGGCGATCGCGTCTTCGGCCACGCCGAAGCTGCGCAGCCACTGCGCGACGATCGCGAGGTACTCGGCCTGGGTGAACGGATAGAAGCTGATCCACAGGCCGAAGCGCTCGGACAGCGAGATCTTCTCCTCGACCACCTCGCCCGGATGCACCTCGCCGTCCTCGGTGTGCTTGTAGCTGAGGTTGTCCGACATGTACTCCGGCAGCAGGTGGCGCCGGTTGCTGGTGGCGTAGATCAGCACGTTGGCCGACGACTGCGCCACCGAGCCGTCGAGGATCGACTTCAGGGCCTTGTAGCCGGGCTCGCCCTCGTCGAAGCTCAGGTCGTCGCAGTACACGATGAAGCGCTCGGGGCGCTGGGCCACCAGCTCGACGATGTCGGGCAGGTCCACCAGGTCGGTCTTGTCGACTTCGATCAGGCGCAGCCCGCGCGGCGCGAACTCGTTCAGGCAGGCCTTGATCAGCGAACTCTTGCCGGTGCCGCGCGCGCCGGTCAACAGCACGTTGTTGGCGCCATGCCCGGCGACGAACTGCTCGGTGTTGCGCAGCAGCCGCTGCTTCTGC
This sequence comes from uncultured Rubrivivax sp., assembly GCA_937967345.1. Classification (GTDB taxonomy): domain Bacteria; phylum Pseudomonadota; class Gammaproteobacteria; order Burkholderiales; family Burkholderiaceae_C; genus Rubrivivax. The sequence continues at coordinate 4,050 of CALBTN010000187.1, forward strand.
GGCTCGACCTCGACCAGCGCGTTCAGCCGGATGGCCGCGACGTGGCGCACCGGCTCGATGCGCCCGCCGCTGCCGCGCTTGCGGTAGCGAAAGGCCACCGAGGCACCCCAGTCGGGCGCGGCCAACGGCTGCGGCAGCAGCGTCTCCAGCCGCTGCAGCAAGGCTTCAGCGCGGGCGATCAACGATTCGAGGGAGGGCGCGGTCATGACGACAGTGTAGGCAGCATGCGGCTGCTGCCGGATCGCGCCGGCGCGGCGGATCGGGCGGTCAAGCGGTCAAGCGGTCAAGCGGCGCAGCGCCAGATCCAGATGCTCGGTGGGCATGCGCTTGAAGCCCGAGCGCGCGTAACGCTGCAGCCGGCCCACCACCAGCGCGGTCAGCGCCGAGGCCAGCGCCTGCGCATCCACCGTCGGCGTGCTCGAACCGGCGGACTCGGCCGCCAGGCGCAGCGACTGGCGCAGCTGCGCCTCGACGCGGTCGAAGAACAGGTTCATGCGCGTGGTCAGCCGCTCGTGCTCGAACACCAGCGCGTCGCCAACCATCACGCGCGCCATGCCGGGGTTCTTCTCGCCGAACTGCAGCAGCACCGCGACGACGCGCTGCGCCTGCTCGGCACCGCCGCTGTCGCGCTCGACGATCTGGTTGACCAGCGTGAACACGCTGGCTTCGATGAACTCGATCAGCCCTTCGAACATCTGCGCCTTGCTCGCGAAGTGGCGGTACAGCGCGGCTTCGCTGACCTCGAGCCGCGCCGCCAGCGCCGCGGTGGTGATGCGCTCGGCGCCCGATTGCTCGAGCATCGTCGCCAGGGTCTGCAGGATCTGCACGCGGCGCTCGCCGGGTTTGGGCCGCTTGCGCACGCGCGCGGCTGGCGCCACCGGCGGCGCTGCCGCACCAGCGGCTCGAGCGTCGGCGGCCGGCTCGGCCGGCGCGCCGACTGGCGCAGCGTCATCGCTGCGGTCGTGCCCGTCGCTGTCGTGCGGCAGCTCGGCCGCGGGCGGCGCCTCATCCGGCGCCAAGGCACCGGCCGCCGTGCTCGGCTGCGGCGCGGCCTGGACGTCGGCGTGGCTTGGCGGCGTGTCGGACATGGTGGCGTCGTGCGCCCGGCAGGGGCAGCCGGGTCATTCTGGCATGGGGCCTCGGCGCGGCCCGATGCAGGTAAACACCGACCCTGCCCCCCATGCGCGGTGGGTCAACGCAGCGGGCGGCGCAACCGGCTCAGCCGGCGCAGCTTGACGTCGACGTAGGGCGGCCGGCGCGCCGCGCGCAGCGGCGCGCGGGCGTCGCGTGGCGTCCAGCGCTGCATCCACACCGTGCGCATGCCCACGCGCCGCGCCGCCTTCTGGTGCTGCAAGGTGTCTTCGACCAGCACGCAGCGCGGCGCCGGCACGCGCAGCCGCGCCAGCAGCCGGCGCAGCATGCGCGCATCGGGCTTGGGCCGCAGCTGGCCGAACATGCGCATGTCCTCGATGCTGATCAGGCCGTCGAAGCAGCGGCCGAAGCCCAGCGTGGCGATCACGCGCTCGGCATAGGCGCGCGGCGCGTTGGTCAGGATGTACTTGCGCCCGCGCAGCTGGCGCAGCGCCGCGAGGTCGTGCATGCTGGCGCGCAGCGCCTGTTCGAGCCCCGGCAGCAGGTGCGTGTGGTGCAGGAAGTGCGCGGCATCCACCCCGTGATGCCGGACCAGCCCGAGCAGCGTCGCGCCGTAGCGCTGCCAGTAGCGCCGGCGCAGCGCATCGGAGTCCTCGCGGCTGAGCTGCAGGTGCTGCTCGATGTACTGGCCGAAGGCCACGCGCAGCGCCGGCATCGACGCGCCGGACGCATCGTGCAGCGTGTCGTCGAGGTCGAACAGCCAGACCCGCGAACCGCTGCCGCGCTTCATCGCGGCGGGAACTTTGCGTGGCATTCGATAATCCGCCCTGGTTTGGACGATGCGATCGAATGTGTAGACGGACCCGGCGGCTCGCCGCGACCGGCCCGGTCAGGGCCGCGCCGGCTGCAGCGGCGCTGATGCTGGTGCTTGCGCTGGGCGCGTGCGCGCTGCCGTCCGGCGCCGGCCGCGAGCCCAACTCGGTGTACCAGCACGAGCGCTTCCAGTCCGACGAGACCTTCTCGCGGCTGTTCGACGCCAGCGTCAACGACACCTGCGAAGCCGCACGCCGCGCGCTGCTCAGCCAGGGCTACATCATCACCTCGGCGCGCGACGACGCGGTCAAGGCCAGCAAGCGCTTCCAGCCCGACGGCGAGGTGCACATCGAGATCAGCTTCAACGTGGTGTGCGTGCCCGAAGGCGCGGGCGGCGCGCTGGCCACCGCCTACGTCTCGGCGCTGCAGGACCGCTACGTGCTGAAGAAGGTGCCGAACAACACCAGCCTGGGCGTCGGGCCCTTCGGCTCGATCTCGGTGCCGCTGTCGTCCAGCGAGGACTCGCTGGTCAAGGTCGGCTCCGAGACCATCCCCGCCGGCCCGTTCTACGACCGCTACTTCGCGCTGATGCAACGCTTGCTCGGCGACATGCGCTGAGAGCCGTGCGCAGCGCGCCGTGCGCAGCGCGCTCAATGCGAGCGGATCATGGTGCCGTAGGCCTGGTCGGTCAGCACCTCCAGCAGCATCGCGTGCGGCACCCGCCCGTCGATGATGTGCACGGTGTTGACACCGTTCTTGGCCGCGTCCAGCGCCGAGCCGATCTTGGGCAGCATGCCGCCGGAGATGGTGCCGTCGGCGAACAGCGCGTCGATCTCGCGCGCGCTCAGGTTGGTCAGCAACTGGCCCTGCTGGTCGAGCACGCCCGGGGTGTTGGTCAGCATCATCAGCTTCTCGGCCTTCAGCACCTCGGCCAGCTTGCCGGCGACGACGTCGGCATTGATGTTGTAGCTCTCGTTGTCGATGCCGAAACCCAGCGGCGAGATCACCGGGATGAACTGGTCGTCCTGCAGCGCGCGCACCACGCCGGCGTCGATCGCGGTGATGTCGCCGACCTGGCCGACGTCGTGCACGATGTTCGGGTCCTTGTGGTCGACCATGCGCAACTTGGTGGCGCGGATCAGCCCGCCGTCGCGGCCGGTCAGGCCCACCGCCTTGCCGCCGGCGGCGTTGATCAGACCGACGATGTCTTGCTGCACCTGGCCGGCCAGCACCCACTCGACCACTTCCATGGTCTCGGCATCGGTCACGCGCATGCCCTGGATGAAGGTGCCCTTCTTGCCGATCTTGGCCAGCGCCTCCTCGATCTGCGGGCCGCCGCCGTGCACCACCACCGGGTTCATGCCCACCAGCTTGAGCAGCACCACGTCCTCGGCGAAGTCCTGCTGCAAGCCGGGGTCGGTCATGGCGTTGCCGCCGTACTTGATGACGATGGTCTTGCCGTGGAAGCGGCGGATGTAGGGCAGCGCCTGCGCCAGGATCTCGGCCTTGTCGCGCGGCGAGATGTGGTCGAGCCGGTGCTCGCTGTTCGGTGTGGGCAGGTTCATCGCTGGGGCCGCGTCGCGGTGGGGCTGCAGATGCGCGGCATTGTAGAAAGACCGCACCCGGCGCGGCCCGGACAGAAAGGCCGTGGCCGATGCGACCCGGGTGCCGCTGGCCGACAATGGCCGCTGGCGCCGCGGCGGCGAGCCCTGAGCCGCGCGCACCCGGGCACGCCCGGCGCCGCATCGCATCAAGGAGTTGCAATGAGCCTTCGGTCACCATCACGGCGCCGCTTCGTCGCCACCTCGCTGGTCCTGGGTGCCGCGTGGCCGGCACGGGCCGCGCCGCTGCCGCCGATGCAGGTGTGGAAGTCGCCAAGCTGCGGCTGCTGCAAGGACTGGATCGAACTGCTGCAGCGCGACGGCTTCACGGTGCAGGTGTTCGACGAAGGCAACAACGCGATGCGCGCCAAGCTCGGGCTGGCGCAGCGCTACGGCTCGTGCCACACCGCGCGCATCGGCGGCTACGTGATCGAAGGCCACGTGCCGGTGCGCGAGATCCGCCGCCTGCTGGCCGAGCGCCCGGCCGCGCTCGGCCTGGCCGTGCCCGACATGCCGGTGGGTTCACCCGGCATGGACGGGCCCGCCTACGGCGGCCGGCGCGATCCGTACGACGTGCTGCTGGTGCACCGCGACGGCAGCAGCCGCGTTTACCAAGGCTATCGAAGCTGAAAGGCGCTTGCACCGATGAAGCACTGGATCACCGCCGCCGCGCTGATGACGGCATCGCTGGCCGCGCAGGCCCAGGCCTACGAAGGCGAGGTGCGCAAGATCGACAAGCCGCAAGGCAAGGTCACGCTGCAGCACGGCGAGCTCAAGGCGCTGGAGATGCCCCCGATGACGATGGCCTTTCGTGTCGCCGACCCGGCGCTGCTCGAAGGCCTGGCCATCGGCGACCGCGTGCGCTTCGACGCGGCCCGGATCAACGGCGCCTACACCGTCACCGCGATCCGCAAGCAGCCCTGAGCGGCGCGGCTCTGAACGCGCAGCTCGAGACCGCGGCGCAACGGTGGGGCCCATGGGCCGGAGTGGATGGCTTCAGGCCGCCGCGCGCCTGCGGCGCAGAGCACGTCGCCGACACCGGCGCCAGCCGGCCTGGTGCGGTTGACGCGGGCCAGACCGGTGGCGGTGCCATGGCTCAGCAGCAGCTCATCGTGCGCCACGCCGGGGTTCACGGCCCGCTGCCGCCAACTACAGCCGTACCGCAAGCATCGCCGCGCCGGCCAGGCCAACAAGCCAGCCCGCCACGCGCAACGCGCCGCCGCGCCACCGCAGCAGCATGACGCCGGTACCCAGCCCGACGGCATGCAATATCGCCGAGGCCAACACGAAGCCGGCGGCATAGGCAGCGAAGGACAGGCCGCCAGCCATTTCCAACCCATGCGCGCTGCCGTGCAGTGCGCCGGCCAGCGCCGACAGCGCCAGGCCGAGCGGCGGCGCGACGCGCGCACCGCCAACCAGCAGTGCGCCCAGCAGCAGCACGCTGGCGGCGAGCAGCGCCTCCAGTGCGCCGTGCTCCAGTGCGCCGTGCAGCGGCGCCAGCCGGCCGGCCTGTGCCAGCGTCGCCGCCAGCGCCATCGCGCCGACGAACAGCGCCGGCGCCAGCGCGCGCCGCCCGGCCGGCAGCGCGGCCGTCGACCACAAGCCCACGGCGAGCATCGCCAGCAGGTGGTCGGCACCGCCAAAGGGATGCGCCAAGCCCGCGGCGAAGCCAAGCGTGGGGTCGGCGTGGCCGGTATGCGCCAGCGCGGCCAACGGGGCGGCGGCCAGCAGCAGCGCGGTGGCGCAGCGGGGCAGTCGGGTCGGAACCATCGACTCATCTCCTTGTCGGGCCGTTGACATCGCGCGGGCTGCCGTTCGCGGTGATCGGCACCGCGCACGCACGGCTGTCGATGCAGCCGACAGCGGATTTTCGCCGAGTGGCCGGCCGCGCAGCCCGGCGCTGCACCGCCACACCGGCTGCGCGGCAACTGCCTCATGGCTGCACCGCCACCGACAACCCGCATCGGCACCCCGCATCGGCCCGCAACGCACAAGCACCGCGGCCGCGCCGCATAGAGCCGCTTCCCTAAAGTGCATCGGCGCCAGCGCCTATGCTTGGCCGCAGCCGTGCAGGGCAGCGCGCGGCCTTCGGGGGGCTTCATGGTCAAGAAGGTGCAAAAGGCGTCGCGCGCCAAGGACGAGGCGTCGGCCTCGCTGCGGGACAGCTCGCTCGCGCAGGCGGTGCGCGCGTCGGCGCAGCAGATCTGGCTGGCCGGCATGGGCGCGTTTTCCAAGGCGCGGCGCGGCCGGCTCGGTGCGTTCGAGTCCCTGATCAAGGAAGGCGCCAGCCTGCAGCGCAAGACGCAGGCCGCCGCCGACGACAAGGCCGGCGAGGTCGGCGACCGCTTGAGCGCGATGGCCGGCGACGTCAGCGCCCGCGCCGGTCAGCACTGGGACAAGCTCGAGGCCATCTTCGAGCAGCGCACCGCCAAGGCGCTGACCCGGCTCGGCGTGCCCACCGCCAAGGACGTGGACACCCTGATCAAGCGCGTCGATGAGCTCGCCGCCGCGGTGCAGCGGCTGTCGAAGACGCCGGCGGCGCGCACCTCGGTGAAGGTCGCCAAGGCCGCCAAAGCCACCGCGCCGGCCCGCGCGGCGGCACCGGCCAAGGCTGCAGCGAAGAAGGCCGCCAAGCGTGCAGCGCGCAGCACGTCGCACGAACCCAGCGC
>CALBTN010000188.1 GCA_937967345.1 uncultured Rubrivivax sp.
GCGAGCAGGCCGAGCACTTCTGCCCCTGCAGCCCGAAGGCCGAGCGCACGATGCCAGTGGCAGCGCGCTCCAGGTCGGCATGGCGGCTGACGATCGCCGCGTTCTTGCCGCCCATCTCGGCGATGCACGGCCGCGGCCAGCCGCGCGCGGCCAAGCTGCGCACGATGCCCATGCCCACCTCGTGCGAGCCGGTGAAGGTGATGCCGGCACCGCGCACATCACCCGCCAGCGCGCCGCCGACCTCGTCGCCCGGACCCATCAGGTGGTTGAGCACGCCGTCGGGCAGCCCGGCATCGTGGAAAGCCTGCATCAGAGCCACGCCGCTGCCCGCGGTGTCGCTCGCCACCTTGAACACCACCGTGTTGCCGGCCACGAGCGCCGCGGCGATCGGCCCGCCGGCCAGCGCGAACGGGAAGTTGAACGGCGCGATCACTGCCCACACGCCGTGCGGGCGCAGCCGCGTGCGGTTGTGGCTGCGCCAGCCGGGCAGCGGGTCGTCGGGCAAGACACGGTCGAAGCCGTCGTTGGCCTGCATCTGCTCGCAGTACCAGCGCACCAAATCGGCGGTCTCCTGCACCTCGCCGAGCGCTTCCATGCGGTTCTTGCCGACCTCGAGCGCCACCGCGGCCGAGATCTCATAGACGCGCTGCTCGATCAGCTCGGCGGCGCGCAGCAACACGCGCACTCGCTCGGGCCACGGCGTTGCGGCCCAGCCGGCCTGCGCCGCGGCGGCCGCCGCCACCGCATCAGCCACATCCGCCGCCGTGCCGCGCGCGTAGCGGCCGAGCAGCAGGTCGCGGTCGATCGGCGAGCGCAACTCGAACTGCGCGGCGGCGCTGCGCGCGCGCCCGCCGATCCACATCGGATGCTCGGCGCCGAGGCTCGAGCGCACGCCGGCCAGCGCGGCATCGAAGCGCTGGTGCAGCTCGGCCGGCGGGTCGAACATCGTCGAGTAGGTGAGCTTGAAGCGGCCCGCTGCGAAGCTGTGGTCGGTCATGTGCGCGCTCGAAGTGGTGAATCGATGTGCAGGTCAACCTGCCGATGGTAGTCAGCCTGCTCAGCCATCGGCACGGACCTCGCTGTCGTGCCAGCCACCCAGCGCCCAGCGCGACAGCACGGCGACGGCGGCGTACAGCAGCACGCCGGCCAGCCCGATCAGCACCAGCGCGGCGAACATGCGTGCGATGTTCAACTGGTAGCCGCTTTGCAGGATCTGGTAGGCCAGCCCCGAGCCGGTGCCGCCGGTGCCGGCGACGAACTCGGCCACCACCGCGCCGATCAGCGCCAGCCCCGCGCTGACGCGCAGCCCGGCAAAGAAGTACGGCAGCGCACTGGGCACGCGCAGCCGCCACAGCAGCTGCCAGCGGCTGGCGCGGTGCAGCTTGAACAAGCTCAGCAAGCCGGGCTCGACGCTGCGCAGCCCCAGCGTGGTGTTGGAGATCATCGGGAACAGCGCCACCAGCGTCGCGCAGATCACCAGCGAGGCGGTGGCGTCCTTCACCCAGATGATGATCAGCGGCGCGATGGCGACGATCGGCGTCACCTGCAGCAGCACCGCATAGGGCAGCAGCGCGGTTTCGATGACGCGGCTTTGCACGAAGGCAAATGCGATCAGCACGCCCAGCACGGTGGCGCACAGCAAGGCCATCACGGTGATCTTCAGGGTGACCCCAAGCGCCGCCAGCAGCAGCCCGGCATCGGAGGCCAGCGCCTGTGCCACGCGCAGCGGCGACGGCAGCAGGAAAGCCGGCAGCTCGAACGCCGCAACCACCCACTGCCACAGCGCCAGCAGCGCCAGTGCCACCGCCAGCGGGTAGGCGATGCTGCGCAGCCGGGCGCGGGCGCTGCGCGCTGGCGCGGCGGGCGTCAAGCCGGCGCCTCGTCGAGCGGCGCGCCGCTGGCGCGCAGCAGACTGCGCTGCAGGCGCTGCGCGTGCTGCGCGAAGCCGGTGCTGACGCGAAAGCCCGGCGCGCGCGGATAGGGTTCGCCGATGTGGAACTCGTCGACCAGCCGCCCCGGGTGCGCCGCCATCACCAGCACGCGGCTGGACAGGTATACCGCTTCGTGGATCGAGTGCGTGACGAACACCACCGTCAGCCCTTGCGCACGCCACAGCGCGAGCAGCTCGGCGTCGAGCTTGTCGCGCGTGATCTGGTCGAGCGCGGCGAAGGGTTCGTCCATCAGCAGCAGCGTGGGCCGGGTGACCAGCGCGCGCGCGATCGAGGCGCGCATGCGCATGCCGCCGGACAGCTCGCGCGGCCGCTGGGTGGCACAGCGTTCCAGCCCGACCAGCGCCAGCGCCTCGCGCACCCGTTGTCGCGCGTCGCCCCGGGACACGCCGGCCAGGTCCAGCGGCAGCCGCACGTTGGTCTGCACGTCGGCCCAGGGCATGAGCGTGGGCGCCTGGAACACGAAGGCTAGCCGGTGGCCGCTGCCTTCGACCTGCTGCACCGGTTGCCCCCACAGCCGCAGGCTGCCCACGCTGGGTTCCAGGAGCCCGGCGATCAGGTTCAGCAGCGTGCTCTTGCCGCAGCCCGAAGGGCCGATCAGCGTCAGGAACTCGCCTTCGCCGACACGCAGGTCCAGCGGTTGCAGCGCGCAGGTGCCGTTCGGGTAGGTCTTGCCAAGCGCATGCAGCTCGACGGCGGGAACGCGGGCCTCGTCGGTCATGCGGCGGCGCGCGTCAGGGCAGGATGCGCAAGTCCTTGACGAACTCGGTGGTGTAGGTCTTCTTCACGTCGACCCTGGGGTCCAGCAGCTTCAGCGACACCATCATGTCGTGGGTCTGGCGAAAGCGCTCGCCGTTCATCGTGCCCACGCCGGCGCGCGCCGCGTCGCCGCCGAAGACCATGCCGCTGGCGAGCATCATCTTGCGCCCGTGCGCCAGCAGTTCGTCGCTCACGTTCGGGTTGTCCTTCTTGATCAGCGCATCGGCCGCGGCCGGATCGGCCTGCAGGTAGTCCTTCCAGCCCTGCATGCTGGCTTTGACGAAGGCGGCCACCTCCTTGGGCCGTTTCTTCAGCGTGTCGCGCATGCACACGATGGTGGTCGAATACGGCGGCCAGCCGGAGTCCGACAGCAGCAGCGCGGTGGGCTTGAAGCCGGCCTGCTGCTCGATGGCGTAGGGCTCGCTGGACAGGTAGCCCTGCTGCACCGCGTTGCGGTCGGCGATGAAAGGCTGGATATTGAAGGTGTAGGGCCGCAGCTGCGAGTCGCTCAGGCCGAAGGTGGATCGCAGCCACGGCCAGTAGTTGGTGTGCGCGTCGGCCGAGATCAGGATGGTGCGGCCCTTCAGGTCGGCCATGGTCTTGAACACCTCGGGGTGGCCGATCATCACCAGCGGGTCCTTCTGGAAGGCCGCGGCCACCGTCACCGCGTCGATGCCCTGCTCGTGCGCCTTGATGATCTGCACGTCGTAGCCCATCAGGCAGTCGGCCTGGCCCGCGGCCAGCAGTTGCAGCCCGTTGACCTGCGGCCCGCCCATGCGCAGCCTGACGTCCAGGCCCTCCTTCTTGTACAGGCCCGCGGCTTGCGCCTGGTAGAAGCCGCCGTGCTCGGCCTGCGCATACCAGTTGGTCAGGAAGGTGAACGGCTGCTGCGCCTGCGCCGCGGCGGCGGCGCCGCCCAGCAGCGCCAGCGCGGCATGGCGCAGGAATCGGCACACCCCCGGGCTCATCGCCCGCCCAGCCCGAGCGAGCGGCTGATCACCTCTTTCATGATCTCGTTGGTGCCGCCATAGATGCGCTGCACGCGCGCGTCGGCCCAGGCGCGCGCCACCGGCAGCTCCCACATGTAGCCGTAGCCGCCGTGCAGTTGCACGCATTCGTCGATCACCTTGTTCTGCAGGTCGCTGCACCAGTACTTGGCCATCGACGCGGTGGCGGTGTCGAGCCGTTCATGCAGCAGCAGCTCGATGCACTTGTCGACGAAGACACGCGCCACCTGGGTCTCGGTCTGCAGTTCGGCCAGCTTCCAGCGCGTGTTCTGGTATGCGGCCAGCGCCTGGCCGAACACCTGGCGCTGGTTGACATAGGCGATGGTCTGGTCGATCGCCGCTTGCATGCTGGCCACCGCGCCGATGGCGATCTGCAGCCGCTCCCACGGCAGCTGCTCCATCAGGCAAATGAAGCCGCGGTTGAGCTGCCCGGGCCCGCCCAGCAGGTTGTCGGCCGGCACCTTGACGCCGTCGAAGAACAGCTCCGAGGTGTCCTGCGCCTTCATGCCGACCTTCTTCAGCCGCTTGCCGCGCTCGAAGCCGGCCATGCCGCGCTCGACCAGCAGCAAGCTGGTGCCCTTGGCGCCGGCCTCGGGGTGGGTCTTGGCCACCACGATCACCAGGTCGGCGTGCCAGCCGTTGGTGATGAAGGTCTTGCTGCCGTTGAGCAGGTAGTGGCTGCCTTGCAGCACCGCGCTGGTCTTCACCGCCTGCAGGTCCGAGCCGGCGCCCGGCTCGCTCATCGCGATCGCGCCCACGATCTCGCCGCTGGCCAGCCCGGGCAGGTAGCGCTGCTTCTGCGCCTCGGTGCCGTAGTGCAGGATGTACGGTGCGACGATCTCGTTGTGCAGCCCGAAGCCGATGCCGCTGAAGCCGCCGGCACTGAGCAGCTCCATCTGCGCCACCGAATACAGCTTGTCGGCCCCGGCGCCGCCGTAGGCCTCGGGCATGGTCATGCACAGCAAGCCGTTGGCGCCGGCCTTGCGCCAGACCTCGCGGTCGACATAGCCCTGCTCTTCCCACTGCGCATGCCAAGGCGCGATCTCCTTGTCGACGAAGCGCGCGAAGCTGTCGGCAAAGGCGCGGTGGTCGGCATTGAATAGCGTGCGTTCGATCATCGGTTCGGTCTCGCAGGGCACAGGCTTGCCACAATGCTACCGAAGCCGCCGCCGTGCGGCGCCGGCGCAGGCCGCCAACGCCACACGGCCAACCCCGGCCGCGGCCGGGCCGTACCACGATCGAGGACCCCGCAATGGACTGGATATTCGTTGGCAAGCTCATCGTGTGGGCCCTGGTCGGGTCGTTCGCGGGCGCATTGGCCGGCAGGATCGCCACGCGGCAGCGCGCCGGCTACGGCCGCTGGACCAACCTGCTGATCGGCATGCTCGGCGCGTTGGTCGGCGGCTGGCTGTTTGCGTGGCTGGGCATCGACTTCGGGCTGGGCCAGATCACCGTGTCGGTCGCCGACTTGATCGCGGCCTTCGTCGGCTCGCTGCTGTGCATCGCGGCTTGGGCGCTGTGGCGCCGGCGCGGCCGGGCGTGACGATCGCGGCCACGCCATCGGTCCGTGGCCCCATGCGCTGCGCACCAGCCAGATCACGCCGATGAGCCGCCACCGCGCCTGGTCGTGCACCGAGCTGCGCGACGACCACGGCGGGCTGCAGTTGCTGCGCCAGCCGCACCTGCCCTGCCCGCCCGGTCAGCTTCGCGTTCGGGTGCACGCGGCGGCGCTGAACTTCGGCGATCTGCTGATGGCCCAGGGCAGGTACCAGCACCGCCCGGCGTTGCCGTTCGTCGCCGGCATGGAATGCGCGGGCGAGGTGGTCGAGGCCGCAAGCGGCGTGCGCTGGCCTGCAGTGGGCGACCCCGTGTGCTACAGCGCGCCGAACGGCGCCTTCACTGAGGAGTTGCTCGCGCCGCCGGCGCTGCTTCGGCCGCTGCCGAGCGGCTTCAGCATGGCCGAGGGCGCGGCCTACGCGGTGGCCGCGTTGACCGCCTGGGTCGCGCTGGTGCGCCGTGGCGCGCTGCAGCCGGGCGAGACGCTGCTGGTGCATGGCGCCGGCGGCGGCGCCGGCCTGGCCGCGGTGCAACTGGGCCACTTTCTCGGCGCGAGCGTGATCGCCACCGCCCGCTCAGCCGCCAAGCTGGAGGCAGCGCGCGCGGCCGGCGCCGCGCACACCTTGGTGCTCGCACCCGGCGCCAAGGGCATGAGCGATGCGGTCAAGGCGCTGACCGGCGGTCGCGGCGCCAACGTGGTCTTCGACCCGGTGGGCGGCGATGTCTTCGATGCGTCGCTGCATTGCATCGCCTGGGGCGGCCGGCTGCTGGTGGTGGGCTTTGCCAGCGGACGCATCGCCAGCGTGCCGGCCAACCTGCCGCTGATCAAGGGCTTTGCCGTGATCGGCGTGCGTGCCGGCGAGTACGGCCGCCGCGACCCCGAGCGCGGCCTGCAGAACCGTCAGGCGGTCGAGGCGCTGGCCGCGCAGGGGCTGTTCAGACCGCACATCGGCGCGCGCTTCGGCTTCGAGCAACTGCCCGACGCGTACCGCGCGCTGGCCGAGCGGCGCGCCAGCGGCAAGGTCGTGATCGACATCGGCGGCTGAGCCGCCGGCATGGCCCGCGGCCGGCGCTCTTCAGAAGTGCGTGACGATGGCGTCGACCACGTTGTAGCGGGCGTCGACCACCGCCATCCAGCGCCACTTGTCGAAGGTGGTGCACGGGTGCGAGATGCCCAGCCCGATCAGGTCGCCCAAGCGCGGCGCTGCATCGGGCTCGAAGCGCAGGTAGGCATGCTGGTCGTTCAGCGCGGCGATGCGCCACGACGCCGGGGCGCTGTGGGGCTGCGCTTGGCCGCACCGGCACCAAAACACCGGGATCGGCATCTCGAGGTCGTAGGACACATCCCGCTTGCCGGCCGTCAGGATCGCCAGCCCTGGCTCCGGAACCGACTGCACCTGCGCCCACACCTGCAGCGCGGCTTGCAGGCCATGGCCGCAGCCCAGCCGCGCATCCATCGCCGACAGATAGCGCCGGTAGCTGCCGTCGTCGTGCGTGACGTAGCAGCCTGAACGCAGCACGCCGCGCACCGGCAGCGACAGCGCGGGTTTCAGCCTGGGTGCCACCAGATCGAACACCGCCGAGCCGCCGGCGCTGACCAGCACCTCGTCCGTCTCGAACAGTTGTTCGCGCTCGCAGGCCGCGGCCAGGTCGGCCACGCGCTGCAGCAGGCTGTTCACCAGCGCGGTGTCCTCGCCGCTGCGGCCGCTGGCCCACAGGCCCTCGTAGCACTCGATGCCGGCCAGGCGCACGGCCGTGCTCGCGTGCAGCCGGCGCGCCAGGCTCAGCGCCTGGTCGTGGCTGCGGCAGCCGGTGCGCCCACCGTCCAGCCCCAGCTCGAGCAGTACCTCCAACGCTGCCGGCGCCGCGCCGCGCGCGCGGTGCCAGGCCTCGATGCCGTCGAGCTGTTCGATCGAATCCACCAGGAACAGCAGCCGCGCCCCATCATGCTCGCGCAGCGCGGCAGCGATGCCGTCGAGGTCGGCCGCGGCAAGCACCTGGTTGGCAATCAGCGAGCGCTTCACACCGCTGGCCAGCCCCAGCCGCGCCTGCGTCACGTTGGCGAAAGTGATGCCCCAGGCACCGGCGCGCAGCTGGGCGTCGAACAGCTGCGGCGACATCGTCGTCTTGCCGTGCGGCGCCAGCGCCACGCCGTGCGCGTCGGCAAAACGCTGCATCCATTGCAGGTTGCCGTGCAACGCATCGCGGTGGAGCACTGCCAGCGGCAGCGGCAGGTCGCCGCGCAGCAGGTTCCAGCCCTGGGCCGCGATCGCCGAGCGCCGCAGCGGCGCAGCCTGATGCGGGTAGCCCTTGGTGCCGGGCCCGCCGATCAGCGGGTCCAGCAGCGCGGTGGCGTCGTCCACAACTTGCGCGCTGCAGCGTCAGCGCAGCGACGCGTTGATCTTTGCCAGCGCCGCCGCGCCCGGGCACAGCGCCGCCTCATCAAGCTGATTCAGCGGCGTCGAGCTGGTGTTCAGCGCGGCATGCAGGTCGGTCGCGTCGGGGTCGACGTAGAGCAGCCCGGTGACGACCTCGCCGCTGGCCTGCAGCGCGTGCACCTGGTTCATCGCCACGACGCGGTCGGTCGGGTCATAACCGGCGTGCAACTTGCGCACCCGCATCAGGCTGCCGTCGGGCTGCGGCAGCGTGATCAGCTCGCCCGGCGCGGGCTCGGCGCTGATCTCGTCGGCCAGCGCGATGAAGTCGATGCGGCTGACCGCGTCGTTGTGCTCGCGCACGTAGTCGTAGGAGCGCGTACTGCCCTCGTGGTTGTTGAAGGCCACGCAGGGGCTGATGACGTCGATGAAGGCGGCGCCGCCGTGGCGGATCGCGCCCTGGATCAACGGCACCAGCTGCGCCTTGTCGCCGGAAAAGCCGCGCGCGACGTAGGTCGCGCCCAGCTGCAGCGCCATGCCCACCAGATCCACCGGCGAGTCGCGGTTGATCGCGCCCTTCTTCGACTTGGAGCCGCGGTCGGCGGTGGCGCTGAACTGGCCCTTGGTCAGGCCGTACACGCCGTTGTTCTCGACGATGTAGACCATGCGCACGCCGCGGCGCATCGCGTGCGCGAACTGCCCGAGGCCGATCGACGCCGAGTCGCCATCGCCCGAGATGCCCAGGTACAGCAGATCGCGGTTGGCGAGATTCGCGCCGGTGAGCACGCTGGGCATGCGCCCGTGCACGGTGTTGAAGCCGTGGCTGGCGCCGAGGAAGTAGTCGGGCGTCTTGCTGGAGCAGCCGATGCCCGACAGCTTGGCCACGCGGTGCGGCTCGATGTCGAGTTCCCAACAGGCCTGGATGATCGCCGCGCTGATGCTGTCGTGGCCGCAGCCGGCGCACAGCGTGCTGATCTTGCCTTCGTAGTCGCGCCGCGTGAAGCCGACCTTGTTCGCGGCCAGCGTCGGGTGGTGCAGCTTGGGTTTTGCGATGTAGGTCATGTGCGGTCTATGTGCTTCGGGCCCTGCGCGCGATCTCGTTGCGCCGCGCCTGCACGTGGTGGCTGATCGCCTGCGCGATGAAGCGCGCGGTGATCGGCGTGCCGTCGTAGTGCAGCACCGCGAACAGCCGGGTCGGCGCCACCGCCAGTTCGTTGATCAACAGGCTGCGCAGCTGCGCGTCGTGGTTTTGCTCGACGACAAAGACCTCGTCGTGCGCGTCGATGAACTCCAGCACGCTGGCCGGGAACGGAAACGCACGCAGCCGCAGCGCGTCGACGTGGACCCCGTCCGAGGCCAGGCTGTGCAGCGCCTCGTCCATCGCCGGGCTGGTGCTGCCGAAGTAGATGACGCCGAAGCGGGTCTTCTGCGCGGCGGCACGCGGCACCGGCTGCGGCACCAGCGTGGCCGCGGTGCGGAACTTGTCGGCCAGCCGCTGCACGTTGCGCAGGTAGTCGCGCCCGGTCTCGGAGTAGCGCGCGTACTCGTCGCGGGTGGTGCCGCGCGTGAAGTAGCTGCCCAGCGTGGGGTGCGTGCCGGGCAGCGTGCGCCACGGGATGCCGTCGCCGTCGACGTCCTTGTAGCGGCCGAAGTCGCGGCCCGACTCGAGCATCTCGGCGCTCATCACCTTGCCGCGGTCGAAAGCCCGCGCATCGTCCCACTCGAAGGGCTCGCACAGCCGCTGGTTCATGCCGATGTCCAGGTCGGTCATGACGAACACCGGCGTTTGCAGCCGGTCGGCCAGGTCCAGTGCCGCGGCCGCGTGCTCGAAGCACTCGTGCGGGTCCTGCGGGAACAGCAGCACGTGCTTGGTATCGCCGTGCGAGGCGTAAGCGCAGCTCAGGATGTCGGCCTGCTGCGTGCGCGTGGGCATGCCGGTGGACGGCCCGCCGCGCTGCACGTTGATGATGGTCACCGGGATCTCGGCGAAGTAGGCCAGGCCGATGAACTCGGTCATCAAGCTGCCCCCCGGCCCCGAGGTGGCGGTGAAGGCGCGCGCGCCGTTCCAGCCGGCCCCGGTGACCATGCCGATCGAGGCGATCTCGTCCTCGGCCTGCACGATCGCGTAGCGCTGCTCGCCGTTGCTCGGGTCGACCCGCAGCTTGGCGCAGTACTTCTGGAAGGCCTCGGCGACCGACGACGATGGCGTGATCGGGTACCACGCGCACACGCTGGCGCCGCCGTACACGCAGCCCAGCGCCGCGGCGGTGTTGCCGTCGACCAGGATGCGCTGGCCGACCTTGTCGCGCCTTTGCACGCGCAGGCCCACCGGCTCGTGCGCCAGGTGCTCGGCCGCGAAGTCGTGCCCCAGGTGCAGCGCGCGCACGTTGGACGCCAGCAGCCGCTCCTTGCCGCGGAACTGCTCGGCGAACAGCGCTTCGATCACCTGCAGCTCGATGCCCAGCAGTTGCGCCAGCGCGCCGACGTACAGGATGTTCTTGAACAACTGGCGCTGGCGCGGGTCGTCGTAGGTGGCGTTGCAGATCTCGGTGATCGGCATGCCCAGCGTGATCAGGTCGTCGCGAAAGGCGCTGGGCGGCAGCGGCCGGGTCGAGTCGTAGAACAGGTAGCCGCCGCTTTCGACCTCGCGCACGTCCTGCGCCCAGGTCTGCGGGTTCATCGCCACCATCATGTCGACACCGCCGCGCCGCCCCAGCCAGCCGGCCTCGCACACCCGGGCTTCATACCAGGTGGGCAGGCCCTGGATGTTGCTCGGGAAGATGTTGCGCGGGCTCACCGGCACGCCCATGCGGATGATGGCCTTGCTGAACAGCTCGTTGGCGCTGGCCGAGCCCGAGCCGTTGACGTTGGCGAACTTGACGACGAAGTCGTTGACCGCCTGGATGCGCTTGATGCTCATGCGGCCCCCTTGGCCCTGCGGGCCGTCCCCCCGAGGGTGAATTCGCGCTTGGGGCGGCCCGGCGCGCTCATGCCAGCACCTCCGGCTCGGGCACCTCGTCGCGGCAGCCCGGCCCGGCGTGCGTCATCTGCAGGAAGAACTTCTGCATGTCCCAGGCACCGGTCGGGCAGCGCTCGGCGCACAGCCCGCAGTGCAGGCACACGTCCTCGTCCTTGACCAGCACGCGGCCGGTCTTCAGCTGGGTGCTGACGTACAGCGGCTGCTCCAGGTTGAGCGACGGCGCCTTCAGCCGGGTGCGCAGCTCGGCCTCTTCACCGTTGGCGGTGAAGGTGATGCAGTCGGTCGGGCAGATGTCGACGCAGGCGTCGCACTCGATGCACAGCTTGGCGGTGAACACCGTCTGCACGTCGCAGTTCAGGCAGCGCTGCGTCTCGCGATAGGCGCTGGCGGCATCGAAACCGAGTTCGACCTCGACCTTGATGCTGGCCAGCGCGGCTTCGGCCTTGGCCCATGGCACCTTGAAGCGCATGTCGTTGGACACCGCGTTGTCGTAGCTCCACTCGTGGATGCCCATCTTCTGCGACACCAGGTTGGTGTAGGGCGCCGGGCGCCGCCCCACGTCCTCGTCCTGCAGCAGCCGGTCGATCGACACCGCCGCCTCGTGGCCCTGCGCCACTGCGGTGATGATGTTCTTCGGCCCGAAGGCGGCGTCGCCGCCGAAAAACACCTTGGGCAAGGTGGACTGCAGCGTCTTGGCGTTCAGCACCGGCAGCCCCCACTTGTCGAAGCGGATGCCGGCATCGCGCTCAATCCAGGGGAAGGCGTTTTCCTGGCCGACGGCGATCAGCACCTCGTCGCAGTCGAACACCACGTCGGGCTGGCCGGTGCGCTTCAGCGTGCGCTGGCCCCGCGCATCGAACACCGCCTCGACCACCTCGAAGCTCATGCCCACCAGCTTGCCGCCTTCGTGCACGAAGGCCTTGGGCACGTGGTTGTTGATGATCGGGATGCCCTCGTGCATCGCGTCCTCCTTCTCCCAGGGGGACGCCTTCATCTCGTCGAAGCCGCTGCGCACGATGACCTTGACGTCGGCGCTGCCCAAGCGCCGCGCCGAGCGGCAGCAATCCATCGCGGTGTTGCCGCCGCCGAGCACGATGACGCGCGGCTTCACGCTCGTCACATGGCCGAAGGACACCGAGGCCAGCCAGTCGATGCCGATGTGGATCGACGCTGCCGCTTCCTTGCGCCCCGGGATGTCCAGATCACGTCCGCGCGGCGCGCCGCAGCCGACGAAGATCGCGTCGTAGCCCTCGCCGAGCAGCGCCTTCATCGACTCGATGCGCCGGCCGGTGACCAGGCGCACGTGCGGCATATCGGTGATGTAGCCGGTCTCCTCGTCGATCACGCTCTCGGGCAGGCGAAAGCGCGGGATCTGCGTCCACATGAAGCCGCCGGCCTTGGCCTCGCTGTCGAACACCGTGACCTCGTAGCCCTGCGGCGCCAGGTCGCGCGCCACGGTCAGCGAAGCCGGGCCGGCGCCGACGCAGGCCACGCGCAGGCCGTTGGCCGGCTGCGACGCCGGCATGCGCGCGCGCACGTCGCCCTTGTGGTCGGCGGCCACCCGCTTGAGCCGGCAGATCGCCACCGGCTCGGGCTTGGCGAGGTTTTCTTCTTCCACCCGGCTGCGCCGGCAGGCCGGCTCGCACGGGCGGTCGCAGGTGCGTCCGAGGATGCCGGGAAAGACGTTGCTCACCCAGTTGACCATGTAGGCGTCGCCGTAGCGGCCTTGGGCGATCAGCCGGATGTACTCCGGCACGGGGGTGTGGGCTGGACAGGCCCACTGGCAATCGACGACCTTGTGGAAGTACGCCGGGTCGGAGGTATCGGTGGGCTGCACGCTGCGGGTCTCCTGCGCGAGCGGGGGCGCACGCGGCCAGCCGCCGGTGCGCGTTGTCGCGGCACGGACTCTAGCCCACCGCAAGCCCCGCGGCCCGTGCATCGGCAACGACCCTGCGCTGCCGATGCGGATTCGTATTGCGCGGGGTCAAGCCGGCGCCACGCGCAGCAGCTTGACGAAGCCGCCGGCCTTGCGCCCCTTGCGTGCGCGCTTGCCCGCGTGCTCGGCCAGCGCCGCCGCACGCCAGGTTTCGTCCTTGGCCTTGCCGCCGCGCCCCAGGCCCGACAGCAGCAACTGCTCGGCGAAGCTGGCCACCGACAGCAGCGGGTCCTTGCTGTCCACGTCCATCAGCGTCAGTCCGCGGCCACCGCCCGGCTGGTGCTTCAGCTCGTCCAGGCCGAACACCAACAGCCGCGCGCTGGCCGCCAGACACGCCACCTGCCTGTGGCCGGGCGCCACCACCGCGGCCGGCAGCAGCCGCTGGCCGTCGTCGACGCTGAGGAAGCTCTTGCCGCCGCGGTTGCGCGCCACCATGTCGCCGATCTTGGCCAACAAGCCATAGCCGCCGCTGTTGGCCAGCAGCAGCATCGTCTCGGGCGCGCCGGCGAAATAGTGTGCCGGCTGCGTGCCGGGCTCCAGATCGATCAGCGCGGTGATCGGCTGGCCGTCGCCGCGCCCGCCGGGCAGCGCCGACACCGCCACGCTGTACACGCGCACCGCGGCGCCGCCGGTGCTGCCGAAGACCAGCAGCGGGTCGACGCTGCGGCACTCGAAGCAGCCGTACAGCGCATCGCCGGCCTTGAAGCCCAGCGACGCCGGGTCGACCTCGTGGCCCTTGAGCGCGCGCACCCAGCCCTTGGCGCTGACCACCACCGTCACCGGCTCGTCGACGATGCGCACCTCGGCCACCGCGCGCTTTTCGGCCTGCACCAGCGTGCGCCGCTCGTCGCCGTGCGCCTTGGCGTCGGCCTCGATCTCCTTGATCAGCGTGCGCTTCAGCGCCGCCGCACTGCCCAGGATCTCCTGCAGCTTGCCCTGCTCGTCGCGCAGGTTCTTCAGCTCCTGCTCGATGCGAATCGCCTCCAGCCGCGCCAGTTGGCGCAACCGGATTTCCAGGATGTCCTCGGCCTGGCGCTCGCTGAGTTGGAAGCGCTCGATCAGCGCCGGCTTGGGCTCGTCGGCGTTGCGGATGATGCGGATCACCTCGTCGATGTTCAGCAGCACGATCTGCCGGCCTTCGAGCACGTGGATGCGCTCGAGCACCCGCTGCAGCCGGTGCTGCGTGCGCCGCTGCACCGTCGCCTGGCGAAACGCGATCCACTCGGCGAGCATCTGGCGCAGGCTCTTCTGTGCCGGGCGGCCGTCGCGCCCGACCATCGTCAGGTTCAGCGGCACGCTGCCTTCCAGGCTGGTGTGCGCCAGCAGCGCGGTGATCAGCTCGGCTTGCTCCACCGTGCGGCTGCGCGGCTCGAACACCAGCCGCACCGGCGCGTCCTTGTCGGACTCGTCGCGCACCGCGTCCAGCACCGCCAGCAGCGAGGCCTTGAGCTGCAGTTGCTCCTGCGACAGCGCCTTCTTGCCGGCCTTGACCTTGGGGTTGCTGAGCTCCTCGATCTCCTGCAGCACCTGCTGCGCGCTGGCACCCGGCGGCAGCTCGGTCACCACCAGCTGCCACTGGCCGCGCGCCAGGTCCTCGATCTTCCAGCGCGCACGCACTTTCAGGCTGCCCCGGCCGCTCGCGTAGGCCTCGCGGATGTCGGCCGCGCTCGAGATGATCTGCGCACCGCCCGGAAAGTCCGGCGCCGGCAGCAGCTCGAACAGCGCATCGTCGGCGAGCTTGTCGTCGCGGATCAGCGCCACCGCCGCGGCCGCGACCTCGCGCAGGTTGTGGCTGGGGATCTCGGTGGCCAACCCGACCGCGATGCCCGACGCGCCGTTGAGCAGCGCAAAGGGCAGCCGCGCCGGCAGCAGCGCCGGCTCCTGGGTCGAGCCGTCGTAGTTGGGCTGGAAGTCGACCGTGCCTTCGTCGATCTCGTCGAGCAGCAGCCGCGCGATGGGGCTCAGGCGCGCCTCGGTGTAGCGCATCGCCGCGGCGCCGTCGCCGTCGCGGCTGCCGAAGTTGCCCTGGCCGTCGATCAGCGGGTAGCGCTGGCTGAAGTCCTGCGCCATGCGCA
>CALBTN010000189.1 GCA_937967345.1 uncultured Rubrivivax sp.
GATCGCCATCCCGGCGCTGATGTTCTACCGCTACTTCCGCGGCCGCGTCGACGAGGTCGTGCTGACGATGGAGCTGGCCACCGAGCGGCTGGTGCCGCAGCTGATGCGCTTCGTGGTACGCCGGCCGCCACCGGCCGCGGTGCCCGCCGCGCTGGCCGAGACCGTGGCATGAACTTCCGACGCCACCGCCAGCACGAGGAGCCGGAGATCAACCTGATCCCGTTCATCGACGTGCTGCTGGTGATCCTGATCTTCCTGATGCTGTCGACCACCTACTCGCGCTTCACCGAACTGCAACTGAAGCTGCCCACGGCCGCCGCCGAGCCGATGCGCGAGCGCCCTGGCGAGATCGTCGTGGCGGTGGCCAGCGATGGCCGAACCACGGTGAACCGCCAGCCGGTCGACGGGCGCAGCGTCGAGGCGCTGAGCGCGCAGCTGCGCAGCGCCGCGGCCGGCAACGAGCAGGCGGTGCTGATCGTGTCGGCCGACGCGATGGCCACGCACCAGGCGGTGATCAACGTGCTCGACGCCGCGCGCCGCGCCGGCCTGTCGCGGCTGACCTTTGCCGCCCAGAGCACGGACGGCCGTCCCTGACCGTGGGCCGCATCGAAGCGGCGCTGACCCGATCCTGGTGGCGCCAGACGCGCTCGCCACTGGCGTGGGCGCTGTGGCCGCTGGAAGCGCTGATGCGCGGCGTGGTCGCGTTGCGCGCGCTGGCCTACGCGCTCGGCCTGCGCCGCAGCGAACGCGCGCCGGTGCCGCTGATCGTGGTCGGCAACCTGGTGGCCGGCGGCGCCGGCAAGACACCCAGCGTGATCGCGCTGGTCGACCTGCTGCGCCAGGCCGGCTACCACCCGGGCGTGATCTCGCGCGGCCACGGCCGCCGCGCCGACGGCGTCAGCGAAGTCGCCCTGGACAGCCCGGCGGCGGCAGTGGGCGACGAGCCGCTGCTGATCCGGCGGCGCAGCGGCGTGCCGGTGTGGGTGGCGCGGCGGCGCATTGCCGCGGCGCGCGCGCTGTGCGCCGCGCACGCCGAGGTCGACGTGCTGGTGGCCGACGACGGGCTGCAGCACCTGGCGCTGGCGCGCGACGTGCAGCTGATCGTGTTCGACGAACGCGGCATCGGCAACGGTGCGCTGCTGCCGGCAGGGCCGCTGCGCCAGCCGCTGCCGCGTTACCTGCCGGTGAACAGCCACGTGCTGTACAACGCGGCGCGGCCCAGCACCCGTTGGCCCGGCGCGCTGGCGCAGCGCGGGTTGGCCGGCGCGGTGCGCTTGCGCGACTGGTGGCACGGCGCGGCGCCGCAGCCGCAGTTGCTCGAGGCCTTGCGCGGCCGCTCGCTGCTGGCCGCAGCCGGCATGGCCGCGCCGCAGCGTTTCTTCGACATGCTGGCCGAGGCCGGCCTGCGCATCACGCCGCTGGCGCTGGGCGACCATCACGCCTTCGATCGCCTGCCGTGGCCGCCCGGCACGCCCGATGTGGTGGTCACCGAAAAGGATGCGGTCAAGCTCGCCGAGGCCAGCGACGGCGCCACGCGCATCTGGGTGGTGAGGCTAGACTTCCGGCTGCCCGAAGACCTCAGCGCCGCAGTGCTGGACAACCTGCGGCGCGTGCAGCGCCTCCCGGCCCGACCATGACCCGACCATGACCCGACCATGAGCATCGATCACCGTTTGCTTGAGCTACTCGTGTGCCCGGTGTGCAAGGGCGCGCTGCAACCGTACCGCGACGCAGCCAACCGCCTGGTCGAACTGCAGTGCGCGGCCGACCGGCTGGGTTTTCCGCTGCGCGACGGCATCGCGCTGATGCTCGAGCACGAGGCACGCAGCCTCGACGGCCAGGACGAAGCCGCGGCCGCGCCGGGCTGACGGGCATCCGCGATGGATTTTGCGGTGCTGATCCCGGCGCGCATGGCGTCGACCCGGCTGCCGGACAAGCCGCTGGCCGACATCGGCGGCTTGCCGATGGTGGTGCGCGTCGCGCAGCGCGCGGCGCACTCCGGCGCGGCGCAGGTGGCGGTCGCGACCGACGATGCACGCATCGTGCAGGCCTGCGGCGCACACGGCGTGCGCGCGCTGCTCACGCGCAGCGATCACGCCAGCGGCAGCGACCGGCTGGCCGAAGCCTGCGTGCAACTGGGCCTGGACGGCGACGCGGTGGTGGTCAACGTGCAGGGCGACGAGCCGCTGATCGAGCCGTCGTTGATCCGGCACTGCGCCGAACTGCTGCACCGGCGCAGCGACTGCGTGATGAGCACCGCGGCGCACCCGATCGCCAAGCTGCAGGACTATCACGACCCCAACGTGGTCAAGGTGGTGCTCGACGCGCAGCAGCGCGCGCTGTACTTCAGCCGCGCGCCGATCCCGTGGTGGCGCGACGGCGGCGGCGGCGCGCTGCCGCGGCACCCGCCGGCGCTGCGCCACGTCGGGCTGTATGCCTACCGCGCCGCCTTCCTGCGCGGCTTCGCCCAGCTCCCGGCGGCCGAGGTTGAACACGGCGAGGCGCTGGAGCAACTGCGCGTGCTGTGGCACGGCCACCGCATCGCGGTGCACGTCAGCCATGACGCGCCGGGCATCGGCGTGGATACGCCGGACGATCTGGCACGGGTGCGCGCGCTGTTCGAACAGACTTGACGTTCCCGGGTTGACGTTCCCGGGTTGACGCACCCGGCTTGGCGCGCCCGGCTTGACGCAGGCCGCAAGCGCGCCGGCTGTAAGGCGGGCGCAACGCCTGGCGTGATAGATTTCGCGCGCCCGGCAGCCTGACGCTGTCGCGGCAGCGAAGCTTCTCGCTTTCCACGTTCCTCAGCAGCCGGCTTCGGCGAAGGCAGGCCACCACCCATGAGACTGATTCTTCTGGGCGCCCCGGGCGCCGGCAAAGGCACGCAAGCCACGCAGATCTGCCAGCGCTACGGCATCCCGCAGATCTCCACCGGCGACATGCTGCGCGCCGCGGTCAAGGCCGGCACGCCACTGGGCGCGGCGGCGAAGAAGGTGATGGACTCGGGCGGCCTGGTCAGCGACGACATCATCATCGGCCTGGTCAAGGACCGCATCGCGCAGGCCGACTGCGCGAACGGCTTCTTGTTCGACGGCTTTCCGCGCACCATCCCGCAGGCCGAGGCGATGAAGGCCGCGGGCGTCAAGCTCGACGTGGTGCTCGAGATCGACGTGCCCGATGCGGCGATCATCGAGCGCATGAGCGGCCGGCGCGCGCATTTGCCGTCGGGGCGCACCTACCACGTCAAGTACAACCCGCCCAAGGTGGCGGGCAAGGACGACGTCACCGGCGAAGACCTGGTGCAGCGCGACGACGACAAGG
>CALBTN010000190.1 GCA_937967345.1 uncultured Rubrivivax sp.
CCCAGCTCGAGGCCGACGATGCGGTCCATCGGCTCGCCGCGCGCGGTCAGCATCAACAGCGGCAAGCGGCGCAGCCGCGGGTCAGCGCGCAGCTCGCGCGTCAGCTCCAGACCGTCGCCGTCGG
Source organism: uncultured Rubrivivax sp. (assembly GCA_937967345.1). Classification (GTDB taxonomy): domain Bacteria; phylum Pseudomonadota; class Gammaproteobacteria; order Burkholderiales; family Burkholderiaceae_C; genus Rubrivivax. The sequence goes on from CALBTN010000190.1 coordinate 125, forward strand.
GCAGCATCAGGTCCAGCAGCAGCGCGTCGTAGGGCTCGCGCGCCAGGTGCTCGCGCCCGGCGCCAAGCGATGCGGCGTGATCGACCTCGAAGCCGTGGCCGCGCAGGTAGCCGCCCACCATGGCGGCCAGCCGCGCGTCGTCGTCGATCAGCAGCAGCCGCTCGTTCATGCCGGCCACCGCGGCGTTGCGGCGTGCTTCATTGCGGCCCGCGCTGGCGCAGCGGGCTCAGCTGCGCGGCGCGTCGATGCCGCGCCGCTCGCGCTGGTGGCGCTGCATCATGTCGCGGCGCTGCTGCATGTAGTCGGTCATCTGCTTGCGCTGCTCGGGCGTGAGCACGCGGCTGATCTCGAGCATCGCCGCGGTCATGCGCTTGCTGGCGGCGTCGTGCTGGGCCATTTGCTTCTGGCGCAGATCCTCGAGCGCCTTGGCGTCGACCGTGGGCTGCGCGAACAGCGCCATCGCCTGCTGGCGCAGCTCGCGCGACGACTCGCGCTGCGCGCGCATTTCGTCGCGGTTGGCCTGCAGGATCTGCTGGATCTGGGTGCGTTGCTGCGGCGTCGCATCCACCCGGTCGAGCATGCGGTCGAGCATGCCGCCGAACATGCCGCCGGCCACGCTGTGCGTGGCGCTGCCATACGCGCCGTGGCCGCCGTGGCCGCCCGGCATCGCCTGCACCGAAACCGCCGCGCCCGCGGCCAGCAGCAAGCCGGCCAGTGCCGCACGGGTGGTCTTGAAACTCGTCGTCATCACATCGCTCCTTCATGGGCATTGTCGATGGCTGGCATCTTGGCGCGGCGCTGTAGTGCGGTGGTGCACGCTGCGTAAAGTAGTGTGAACCCGCCGGCGCGGCGCGGGCTGCGCGGCAGTGTGCGCCAAGCCACGATCAGGCCGCGCTCAGGCCGCGCTCAAGCCGCACCACCGATCGGCCGAAATTGCGGCGGGCACCTACGCCGCCGGCGCTTGCCGCAGCCTGCCCGTGATCGCCCGCCTCGCCCCGACCGCCTTGCCGATGCCTTCGATGTCCGCCGCCCTGCCCGCCGCCGCGCCCCCCGAGCTGCCCGCTGAACTGCCCGGCACCACAGCCGATGGCAGCGCCGCGCCGCGCGCCGGCTTCTTCGCCCACCACGGCATCTGGGCGCCCGGCGTGCGGCTGTTTCGAGGCATCGGCTTCACCGCCAAGGCCACGATCATCTCGCTGGCCTTCATGCTGCCGATGCTGGGGTTGCTCGGCTGGCTGCTGCAGGCGCAGTCGCAGCAGGCCGAGGCGATGCGCCTGCAGGCACTGCGCCAGCCGGTGGCGCTGGCCCACGCCCTGGTCGTGTGGGCCCACGCGCAGCAGCGCAGCGGCGCGCTGACCCAAGCGCAGGCGCAAGCGCTGGCGCGCCAGGGGCTGGCCGCGCTGGCCGCGCCCGGCGGCCCGTCGCTGTGGATCGGCTCCGCGCACGACGCGGCACCGCCACACGCCCCAGCGGTGGCACCCGCCGGCAAGGCGCCGCTGACCCAGTTGCAGCGCTTCGAGCCCTGGGGCTGGACGATCGGCGCCAGCGCGTCGACCGACGATCTGCAATCCGAACTGCTGCACCAACTGGCCTGGGCCGGCGGCGTGGTGGTGCTGGCCCAGTTGATCGCCGGCTACCTGTTCCTGAGCTTCTACCGCGTGATGGACGGCGGGCTGCGCGAGACGCGGCGCCACATGCGCGCGATGACCGCGGGCGACCTGACGACATCGCCGCGCGGCTGGGGCCGCGACGAGAGCGCGCAGGTGATGCAGGAGCTGGGCCGGGTGCAGGGTTCGCTGCGCGCACTGGTGCGCAGCGTGCGTCAGTGCAGCGACGGCATCGTGCTGGCCAGCGACCGCATGGCCGGCGACGCCACCGACCTGTCGGCGCGCACCGTGCACGCGGCGGCGGCGCTGGAGCACTCCAGCGCGGCGATGGCGCGCATCGCCGCCCAGGTGGCGCAAGGGGTCACGCACACCGAGGAAGCCTCGAGCGTGGCGCGGCACAACGCCGAGCTGGCCGCCGACGGCGAGCGCGTGATGCGCGAGGTGGTGCAAACCATGGAAGGCATCCGCGGCGCGTCGGCGCGCATCGGCGAGATCGTCGGCACCATCGACGGCATCGCCTTCCAGACCAACATCCTGGCGCTGAACGCCGCGGTCGAGGCGGCGCGTGCCGGCGCGCAGGGCCGCGGCTTCGCGGTGGTGGCCAACGAGGTGCGCATGCTGGCGCAGCGCAGCGCAGCGGCCGCCAAGGAGATCAAGGAGCTGATCGGCGGCAGCGTCGAACAGGTGCATTCCGGCACGGTGGTGGTGCGCAAGGCCGGTGTCGCGATGCACGAGATCGTCGCCGCCTCGCAGCGCGTCAGCGAGCTGCTCGGCGCGGTGACCTGCGGCGCGCGCGAACAAAGCCGCGGCATCGACCAGGTCGGCCAGGCGGTGCAGCAGCTCGACGGCATGACCCAGCAAAACGCCGCGCTGGTCGAGCGCACCGCCGCGTCGGCCACCGGCATGCGCGAGCTGGCGCACACGCTGGCGGCCGAAGTGGCGCGCTACCGCATGCCTGCGTCGACCGCTTGAAATCCGTCGCGCGGCAGCACCCAGCCGCGCAGCCGCAGGGCCAGCTGCGCGACCCCGGTACCGTTGAGCGCCGAGAACAGCGCGACGCCGGCATCGGCATGGCCGGGGCCCTCGCGCGCCAGCACCGCGGCGGCCTCGCGCAGCGCCCGCGCGGCCGCCTGCCGCGTCAGCTTGTCCGACTTGGTCAGCAGCACCAGCAGCCGCACCACGCCGCCGGCCAGCCGCGGCGCCAGCAAGTGCAGCAGCCGCAGGTCGAGCTCGGTGAACCCCAGCCGCGAGTCGAGCAGCAGCACGACCCCGTCCAGGCCGCGGCGCTGCACCAGGTACTGCGCCATCACCTCCTGCCAGCGCAGCTTCGCGGCGCGCTCGACCGCCGCATAGCCGTAGCCGGGAAGATCGGCCAACAGCGCGTCGGGCGCGTTCTTCGGCCCCAGCGCGAACAGGTTGATGTGTTGCGTGCGTCCGGGCGTGCGCGACGCGAACGCCAGCCGCTTTTGCTGCGCCAGGCGGTTGATCGCGGTCGACTTGCCGGCGTTGCTGCGCCCGACGAACGCGATCTCGGGCAGCTCGAGCCGCGGCAGCTGGTCCAGCCGCGCGGCGGTCGTCAAGAAGCGTGCGGTATGGGTCCAGGCGAGCGCGTCGGCAGCGGCGGCGTCGGCCTGCGAGGGGGCATGGTCGGAACGGGGCATCGGGCATTGTAAAATCGCCGGGTTTGCATCCAACGACACGAAGCCCGCACATGAAGTCGTCCCTGCTGCTGTTGCTTGCCCTGGCTGTTAGCGCACCGGCGCTGGCGGCCGATCCGCGTCCCGCCAGCAAGGGCGACGTCGCCAAGGGCGAGGCGATCGCCTCGCAGGTCTGCGTGGCCTGCCACACCTTCGACGGCACGCGCGGCCTGTCGGCCAACCCGATCCTGCAGGGGCAGCATCGCGAGTACCTGGTCAAGCAGCTGCAGGAGTTCAAGTCCGGCGCGCGCGACAACGCGATCATGAAGGGCTTTGCCGCGACGCTGAGCGACCAGGACATGCTCGACGTCGCCGCGTTCTATGCGTCCAAGCCCGCCACGCAGGGCGCGGCGTCCGACAAGGCCACCTTGCTGCTGGGCGAGCGCATCTACCGCGGCGGCATCGCCGACCGGCGCATCGCCGCTTGCGCCGGCTGCCACAGCCCGAACGGCGCCGGCATCCCCTCGCAGTATCCGCGCCTGGGCGGCCAGCACGGCGAGTACGCCGAGGCGCAGCTCAACGCGTTTCGCTCCGGCTTGCGCAACAACAGCCTGCAGATGAGCGGCGTGGCCGCCAAGCTGAACGATCGCGAGATCAAGGCGCTGGCCGACTACATGGCCGGCCTGCACTGAGCGCGCTGCACGGCAGCTTGCGCTGAAGACCGCGCGCCCGGTGCGGCGCGCGCGCCCCCGCTAGAGTGACGACGGTCTCGGCAGCGGCCGTCGTTTGCTGTCGCGGGAGGCACCATGCATCTGATCGATCCCAAAGGCGTCGGCGCGCAGCGCGGCGACGCGATCACCCCGCCGCGCGTGTACGCACAGCGGCGCCGCTGGCTCGCCGCGCTGGCTGCCGGCACGGCGTTGAACGGACTCGTCGGCCGCAACGCGCTGGCGCGCAGCGCGGCGCCGGGAAAACTGGCGCCGCTGCCGGCGGCAAGCAGCGAGGTGAGCGGCGCGCTGACGATGGAAAAGCCCACGCCCTACCAGGACATCACCAGCTACAACAACTTCTACGAGTTCGGCACCGACAAGTCGGACCCGGCGCAGCGGGCATCCGGGCTGAAGACCCGGCCGTGGACGGTGCTGGTCGAGGGCGAGGCAAAGAAGATCGGACCCTGGGATCTGGACGCGCTGCTGAAGCTGGCACCGATGGAGGAGCGCATCTACCGCCTGCGCTGCGTCGAGGGCTGGTCGATGGTGGTCCCGTGGGTCGGCTATTCGCTGGCCGAGCTGATCCGCCGCGTCGAGCCCACCGGCAACGCGCGCTTCGTCGAATTCGTGACGCTGCAAGACGCCCGGCAGATGCCGGGGCAGCGCTCGTCGGTGCTGCACTGGCCCTACGTCGAGGCCTTGCGGCTGGACGAGGCGATGCACCCGCTGACGCTGCTGGCCTTCGGCCTGTACGGCGAGCTGCTGCCCAACCAGAACGGCGCGCCGCTGCGGCTGGTGGTGCCGTGGAAGTACGGCTTCAAGTCGGCCAAGACCCTCGTGCGCATCCGCTTCGTCGAAAAGCAGCCGATCACCAGCTGGCAGGCGGCGGCGCCGCGCGAGTACGGCTTTTTCTCCAACGTCAATCCGAAGGTCGACCATCCGCGCTGGAGCCAGGCCACCGAGCGGCGCATCGGCGAGGACGGCCTGTTCACCAAGAAGCGCCCGACGCTGATGTTCAACGGCTACGAGCCGCAGGTCGGCCAGCTCTACGCCGGCATGGATCTGGCGAAGTTCTATTGACCGCTTGACCACTTGAACGCGCTGCTCGCGCACCGCGCGACCAAGCCGGTGCTGTTCGTGCTGGCGCTGCTGCCGTTGGCCCGGCTGCTGTACGGCGCGCTGGCCGGCGGCCTCGGGCCGAACCCGGCCGAAGCGCTGAGCCGCGGCAGCGGCGACTGGGTGCTGCGTTTCCTGTGCCTGACGCTGGCGGTGACGCCGCTGCGCCAATGGACCGGCTGCAGCGCGCTGGCGCGGCTGCGCCGCATGCTCGGGCTGTACGCGTTCTTCTACGGCGTGCTGCACCTGCTGTGCTACGCCTGGCTCGATATGGGCTTCGTGCCGGACGACATCGGGCGCGATATCGCCAAGCGGCCTTTCGTGCTGGCGGGCACGCTGGCGCTGCTGCTGATGCTGCCGTTGGCCGCCACCTCGTTCAACCGCGCGATCAAGGCGCTGGGGGCGGCGCGCTGGCGCCGGCTGCACCGGCTGGTCTACGTGATCGCGCCGCTGGGTCTGCTGCATTTCTACTGGATGCGCAGCGCCAAGCACGACTACGCCGAGGTCAACGTGTACGCCGCGGTGATCGCGTTGCTGCTCGGCTGGCGCGTGTGGCACGCGTTGCGCACGCGGCGCGCGCCAGCGTGACCCACGTCACGCGCGTGCGCCGGATGCACGCGCGGTAACGGTCCGGGGCAGCGCCAACCCCCCAGGCGCGGGGACGCACCGGCACGCCGGCATGCCTAGCATCGGCTGCATTGTCCAAGCCCGTGCCGCGCTGCTGCCACCGTATCCGATGCAACACTTTCAAGCCGATGCCGCGCGCACCGATGCGCTGATGCCCACCGCCCAGGCGATGCTGCACGACCCGACACGCAGCGCGCTGGTCGACGCGGCGGCCGCGCTGGACCTGGCCGAACGCCGGCTGCAGCCGCTGCAGATGTGCACCGCACTGGCGCAGATGGCGCGCTGCTACCGCGCGCTGCAGGCGCTGCGGCCGGCCGAGAGCTGCTTCGACAAGGCGCTGGCCTGGGCGCAGCTGCTGGGCGCGCCCGACCAGGCGGTGGAAATCCTGTGCCAGCTGGCCGAGACCAGCTGCGCGCTGGCCGAGTTGCAAGCGCAGGGCAGACAGCCGCGGCAGGCTGCGCTGGAACGCACGCGCGACCGCGCGTTCGAAGCGGTGGCTCTGGCTGCACAAGCGTCCGACCCGCAGTGGGAAGTCAAGGTGCTGCTGCGCGTCAGCGACGTGCTCGACCGCTGCGGCGACCACGACGACGCGGTCGAACTGCAAGCACGCGCGATGCGCCTGATGTATGGCCCGCTGCTCGGCGGCTAGTCCACCAACTCGACGCGATAACCCTGCTCGTCGAGCGCGCGCAGCATCTGCCGCACATGCTCGCTGCCGCGCGTGTGCGCGACCACCTCGACCTGCGCGCGCTCGAGCGACAGCGAACTGAACGCACGCTGGTGTTGCACCTGGTCGATGTTGGCGCCCAGCCGCCCGAGCGCGGTGGCCACCTCGGCCAGGCTGCCGGGCACGTCGCGCACATCGAAGCGCAGGCGCACCAGGCGCTGCGACTTGACCATGCCGCGCTGGATGATCTCGGCCAGCACCAGCGGTTCGATGTTGCCGCCGCTGAGCACCAGCCCGACCTTGCGGCCGGCGAACTTCTCACGCTGCTGCCACAGTGCGGCCAGGCCGACCGCGCCGGCGCCTTCGACCACCGATTTCTCGATCTCCAGCAGCAGCAAGATCGCCTGCTCGATCTCGTCCTCGGCGACCAGCAGCACGTCGCGCAGATGCGCGCGCAGCAGCGGCAGCGTCAGTTCGCCCGGCGCCTTCACCGCAATGCCGTCGGCCACCGTGACCTGACCGGCCTCGCGGGCCCCGTCATGAAACGCGTTCCACACCGACGCAAAGCGCTCGGTCTGCACGCCATACAGCGCCAGATCGGGCCGCAGCGCGTGTGCCGCCACCGCCATGCCGCCGAGCAGCCCGCCGCCGCCGATCGGCACGATCAGCGTGTCCAGCTGCGGCACCTGCGCCAGCATCTCCAGCGCGACCGTGCCTTGGCCGGCGATGACCTGGGCATCGTCGTAGGGATGCACGACGGTCAACGCGCGCGATTCGGCCAGCGCCAGCGCGTGCAGCCTTGCCTCGTCGAAGGTGTCGCCGTGCAGCACGACCTCGGCACCGAAGCGCCGGGTGTTGTCGACCTTCACCGCCGGCGCGAAGCGCGGCATCACGATGGTCGCCGGCACGCCCATGCGCTGCGCGTGGTAGGCCACGCCTTGCGCATGGTTGCCGGCCGACACCGCGAGCACGCCGCGCGCACGCTCGTCGCCGCGCAGCTGCGCCATGCGGTTGAACGCACCGCGCTCCTTGAACGACGCGGTGAACTGGTGGTTCTCGAACTTCAGGTAGACCTCGCAGCCGCACAGCTGCGACAGCGTGCGCGAGTGCAGGCACGGCGTGCACTGCACCTGGCCGGCAAGCCGGGCCGCGGCCGCGCGAATGTCGTCGATCGTCACGGTGTGGTCTTGCATCGGCGTGTGCATCCCTTCGTTGCTGTGCCGGCGCGGGCTCGCTCGCCACAGCGGCCACTATACGCACCGCCGGTGCGCACGAGCACACGCCCTGCGCTGCGCCGCCGCGCCGCGCGGCTGCCGCCAAGCACGCCGCACGCCGCACGCCGTTGCACAATGCGCCGATCCAGGCGTCTGCGCGCGGCACGGCGAGCCAGCCAAGGCGATCGGCCGACCGTGTGTGTCCACCCGGCCGATCACACCACCGAGGGCCACCCCATGCCAGTGACCACTGAAACCCGCGGCCGCGTGCTGCTGGTGCGGCTGGACCGCGACGCCAAGCGCAACGCGATGGACCACGCCATGACGCTGGGCCTGGACGCGGCGATGAACCGCCTCGAGGACGACGACGAGCTCTGGGTCGGCGTGCTCACCGGCCAGGGCCGCGCGTTCAGCGCCGGCAGCGATCTGGCCGACCCCGACCGCAACACCACCGAGCGTGGCGGACCGTACGGGCTGGTGCGCCGCCAGCGCAACAAGCCGCTGATCGCCGCGGTCGATGGCCTGGCCTTCGGCGGCGGTTTCGAGATGGTGCTGGCCTGCGACCTGGTGGTGGCCTCGGCGCGGGCGAGCTTCGCGCTGCCCGAGGTCAAGCGCGGGCTGTTCGCGCTGTACGGCGGCGTGTTCCGCGCGGCACGCGCGCTGCCGCCGAACCTTGCGCGCGAACTGGCATTGACCGGCGAGCCGATCAGCGCCGAGCGCGCGCACGCGCTGGGCCTGGTCAACCGGCTGTGCGCCGACGGCCAGGCCCTGGCCGAAGCGCTGGCGCTGGCCGACAGCATCTGCGCCAACAGCCCGGTGGCGGTGCGTGAGAGCCTGGCCGTGATCAACCGCGCGCACGAGGCCGCCGACACCTTGGCCTGGGAGCTCAGCGCCGCGGCAGCCGAACGCGTGCGCGCGTCGCAGGACAGCCGCGAAGGCATCAACGCGTTCCTGGAAAAACGTGCTCCGGTGTGGCGCGGGCGCTAGGAGCGTCGGCCGCGGCGAATCGGCCCGATGCCAAGCCAGCGCAATGACACTTGATGCCGTGCGGCGCCGCATCGCGCCGCGAACATCGGCGCGCACCGCGTGCGCCAGGAGGATGCCGCCATGGTCGAGTTCCGCAAGGTCGTGCTCTACACCGACGACAGCGGCCGCGCGCGTTTTGGCGAGCACAGCGTCGCCCTGCCCGACGGCACGCCGCAGACGCGGCTGTCACCGCTGCTGGCCAGCGGCGGCTATCAGCTGCGGCACAGCCCAGTGGGCTTTCGCAGCGGCTTTCACTGCACGGGCACGCCGCAGTGGGTATTCATCCTGTCCGGGCGCATGGAGATCGGCCTGCGCGACGGCAGCTCGCGCATCTTCGAGCCGGGCCAGCACTTCTACAGCACCGACACGCTGCCGGCGGGCGCCAGCTTCGACGACCAGTTGCACGGCCACCGCAGCGCGCAGGTCGGCGACCAGCCGCTGGTGACGCTGTTCGTGCGCGGTTGATGCGCGCTTGATGCGCGCTGAAGGCAGCGCGGGAAAGGCTCAGCGCGTCGCACGAGCGCGGCGTCGCGCCAGCTCTGGCGCGCCGCGCAGCGGCATCGGCTGCGAGGCGGCCGGTGGCGCGTCTGCCAGCGCGCTGTCGACCGGCGGCAACGGCATCGCGCGCGGGCCGAACACCCGCGCCAGCAGCCAGCTGAGCATCACGAACACGCCCAGCGCGCCCAGCACGAAAGCCACGAGCAGCGCACCGTGCACCCACGGATCGGTCAGCGCGACGAAGGCCAGCGCCTGCGCCAGCGCGGCTGCCGCCGCGCGCAGCCGCACCCAGCTGCCAAACAAGCCGCCCAGGGCCACCATGTAGGTGGTGACAAAGCCGAACAACAGCAGCAGCTGCACGAAGCTCATGCGCTCGAGGCTGTGGCCGAGTTCGTTCATGGCGGGGGCTTCAAGGGGGCTGCAATCGACGCGGCCTGCAGGGTCGCACAGCGCCGGCCTGGCGGCAATCGGGGCGTCGCTGCAGGCCGACGCCGTCGTGACCGAAGACACGGCGGTGCGGCTCATTCTGCACCTTTGCCGTGACCGCCGCGCGACGGTCGCGCCGGGCCGGCTGCGGCGCGCCGCCAGCGCAGCAAGCTACTGCAGCGGCACGCCGGTCTTGGTCTGCAGTTCTTCGCGCGTGACCCCGGGCGCCAGTTCGACCAGCTTGAGCCCCTGCGGCGTGACGTCGAGCACGGCCAGGTCGGTGATGATGCGGTCGACCACGCCCACGCCGGTCAGCGGCAGCGTGCAC
>CALBTN010000191.1 GCA_937967345.1 uncultured Rubrivivax sp.
CCTCGGGCTTGAGCAGCGTCGTGCCCAGGTTGACGGCGATGATGATGTCGGCGCCCATCGCGCGCGCCACGTCCACCGGCAGGTTGCGCACCAGCCCGCCGTCGACCAGCTGGCGCTTGCCGATCGTCACCGGCGCCACCGCGCCGGGCACCGACATCGACGCGCGGATCGCACGCACCACGCTGCCTTCCTTCAGCACCACCATCTCGCCGGTGCCGATGTCGGTGGCAATGGCGCGAAAGGGGATCGGCAGCTCGTCGAAGCTGCGCACGTTGGCGATCTGCACCAGCTGACGCAATTCGCCTTCGAGCGCGATGCCGGTGACCAGGCCTTTTGGCAACTGCACGCCGTCGGCGCCGATGCCGAGCTCGGGGATCAGGTACGGCGTCAGATCGTCGGTCTTTTGGCGCATGCTCTTGTCGGCGCGCGGCGCGTTGTCGGTGAACAGCTTTGCCGTGGTGATCTGGGCGATCGCCTGTTCCATCTCGGCCACGCTCATGCCGGTGGCGTAGGCCGCGCCGACGATCGAGCCCATGCTGGTGCCGACGACCAGGTCCACCGGCACGCGCAGGTCCTCCAGCACCTTGAGCACGCCGATGTGCGCCGCGCCGCGCGCGCCGCCGCCGGACAACACCAGGCCGACTCTGGGGCGCGAAGGCATGGCGGCAGCGGATGCGGTTTCGGCCGCTGGCGGCTGTGCGCTGGCGCCGGTGGCCAGCAGGGCCAGGAAGGCCAGGAGGGCTGCCACAAAGCTGCCGTGACGTGGGCGCAAGGTCATGGAGTTCGACATGAAATGGCGCTCGGGGCCGCGCCATGGCGCGCAAAGGGGCGCAAAGGGGCGCGCAAAGTCTATGCGAGTGGCATTCCCGCCGCCACCGCCGCGCGGCCAAAGCGGGGCCGGTTCGGGCTCATGCCGCAACCTGCACCCGCCGCGCCGTGGTTGCGGCGGGCCACACGGCCCGCGCGCCGGCGCTCGGCCGCCTGGTCCGACAGGCGGATGTCCAGGTCGAAGCCCAGGGCTGCGGCGCCGCACCGGCCAAGCCGGCATGGATGCTGGCCGCGATGGCCAGCCGACCAGCGCCGACACAGGCCTTCAGTGGCACCATGCCTTCAGCTGCAGTTTGCCGGCGATGTCCACTTCGAGGCGCGCTTTCACGCCCTGCGGCACGCTGCCATCGCTGCAACCGGGCTCGCTGACGGCGTAGGTCACGTTGCCGTTGTGGAAGCGCCAGCTGCGGTGAAAGCACACGCCGGTGCCTTCACCGTCGGCCGCCTTGCCCGCGAGTTCCATGGCCGGTGGGTCGGGTGGCGCGTGGGGTTTGTTCCAGGAGCGGTAGCGCGAGCCCCCTTCACCCGCTGCGTCGATGACGATGCGGTACTTGTCGGTGTCGCAGCTGAGCAGCGCAGTGCGCGCAGCCGCAGGGCCGCCGGACGCCGCCTCGGGCCCGGGCAGATTGATCGCGTTCACGCGAAACGCATTGCCGTTCGGGTTGGCCCACACCTCGCCGTTGCCGTACATCACGCCATTGGCGTTGCAGAACAGCCCGCCCGGCTGCTGCCCGATGACGGCCCTGTGCAGCACCGGCCACAGCTGCGCGGCGAAGGGCTCGGTGAAGCGGGACTGCCAGGCGGCGGGGCTGGCGACCGTGGCCCGGCTGTCGTGCGAGTTCAGCGCCAGCGGGAAATCCAGCAGCGCGGCCAGCGCCTGCGCGTTGCGGCTTTGCACCGCTTCGCGCAAGGCGTTGTCGAAGTGCATGAAGTTCGCCTGGCTGCGCTCGCCCAGCACGGCCAGGTCGCAGCTGTCACCCAGCCGGGTCTGGGCCGCGGCCGACAACGCGGCCAGCCATGCCGGCAGCAGCCACAGCGCCCGGGCGCTGGACGGCTTCACCGCGAAGCCCTTGCGATCGAACGCCGCACTACAGTTGCGCGGCCCACGCCGTGCCCTTGAACCAGTCATCGTCGCGCGCCGCGAGCCCGCCCGAAGCCTGCGCGTACACGATCCAGGCATTGACCACCCGCAGCAGGTCGGTGCCGGCCAGGCGCAGCGCGATACCGTGCGCGGTGCGCGCCAGCGGCGTGCCGTCGAGCACGCGCAGCTTGTCGGCGTGCACCGCCGTCATGGCCTGAGGCAGCGGCGCTTCGGCGGCGCAGGCGTCGAGCTTGCCGGCCAGTTGGCGCGCGAGGTCGACCGAGTAGCCGATCGGCTCGCCCTGCATGACGTTGATGCGCCCGTCCGGGTCGATGGCGAGTTCGATATCGGGGCCGCCCTCGCGGTCGGAGCCGGCGAAATGACCCACGGCCCAGGCCGGCACGGCGATGCCGCGGTTGTCGTCGCTGCGTTGGTTGACGGGGTTGTCGTCGTGGTGATGGTGCTGGCCGCCCTGCGAGACCAACGCCTCGAGGATCACTGCAGCGCCAAGGCCTGCGGCGACGTCGCGCCCCGAGTCGTGGCCGTGGCGCGAGCTGCCGCAGGTGAACATCGCGCGGCAGCCGTTGTCGACCCAGATGCCGCGCTGGTCGTAACCCCAGTCGCGTCCTTGCTTGCAGGTTCCAGAGCCATGAGACAGCTGCTGCGCCAGCTGCACGTTGTTGCCGGTGTCCGCGCGGCAGACCTGGTCGCGGTAGTTCAAGCTGCTGCATTCCAGCTCGCCTGCTCGTGCCTGTGCCGCCGTCAGCACGACAGCCATGCTTGCTATCGCTGCGCAGGTCATTCGCATCGCTTGTCCACCCCCGTCGAAAAAAGTGTAGCCAAGCCCGCAGCATGTCGGGGCAACGTCTTGCGGCCGGTCGAGGGCCAGGGCCGCACTCGGAAGCGGCGAGGCGATGCGCCGCACCTATGATCGGCGCCGCTTCGGCTGGTGCGCTGCCGGCCGGCCCCGAACGCAACCACAGCTTGCCCTGCCGCATGCACCACGTCTTCGACGCTGCGATCGCGCTCGACGCGACCAGCGCCAACACCTTCACCGGCGCCACCCACCCGGCCTACGCCAACATGGTGGGGCCCTTCGGCGGCACCACCTGCGCGGTGCTTCTCAACGCGGCGCTGCGGCATCCGCAGCGCCAGGGCGACCCGGTGGCGTTGACGGTGAACTACGCCGCCGCGCTGGCCGACGGTGCCTTCGCGATCGAGGCGCAGCCGGTACGCACCAACCGTTCGACCCAGCACTGGCGCGTGTCGCTGGCGCAGGACGGCGCGGTGTGCGCCACCGCCAGCGCGGTGTTCGCGCTGCGGCGCCCGACCTGGTCGACTACCGAATTGGCGCCGCCGCAGGCCATGCCGGCCGCGGCGAGCCTCGCGCGAGCCTCGCGCGAGCGCCGCGGCACGGCCGCCCGCCGTGGGTCGGCTGCTACGACATGCGCTTCGACGAGGGCGCCATGCCCGAACGCTTCGACGCGCACGAGCAGGCGCATTCGCGCAGCCGGCTGTGGCTGCGCGACGAGCCGCCGCGGCCGCTGGACTTCGCGTCGCTGGCGGCGCTGTGCGACGTGTTCTTCCCGCGCATCTTCATCCGCCGCCGCCGCTTCACGCCAATCGGCACGGTGTCGCTGAACGCCTACTTCCACGCCGACGCGGCGCTGCTGGCGGCGCAAGGCGATCGGCATGTGCTGGGCTGCGCCCGCGGCGTCGCGTTTCGCGACGGCTACTTCGAGCAAGCCGCCGAGGTCTGGAGCGACAGCGGCGCGCTGCTGGCCAGCACGCAGCAGCTGGTGTACTTCAAGGAATAGCAGCGCCGCGGCCCAGCCGCTGGCGGCCGCGGCGGTCAGGCCTGCAGCGCGCCCGGGCGCGGGCCACGCTCACCGCGCCCGGTGGCCGAGTAGGCGGCGCCGGCGGCCGTGGCCGGCAGCAGCAGGTCCAGCGCGCGGCCCAGCGCGGCGGCGCGGCGCGCCACGCCCTCGCGCTGTGCTGCGATCTGGCCGGCGCTGCGCGCGGCGCGCTGGCGCAGCGGCGCCGGCAGCGGGGTGCCAGCGGCGAGCACGGCGCGGCGCAGCGCAGCCAGCGCGCGCTGCAGCGCGGCGGCTTCGCTGGCCACGGCGCCGGCGTCTTGCACGCGCAGCGCTTCGCCCAGCGCTTGCAGCCGCGCATCGAGTTGCTGCAGCGCGGTGTGGCGATCGGCGTCGGTGGGCATCTGCTTGGCTCCTTCAGTGCCGCGCCTTGGGCAGCAGCTCTTGGGCATTGGCGATCAACTTGTCGGCGATGACCTCGGCGTTGACCTGGAAGCGGCCGTCACGGATCGCCTGGGCGATGCGCTCGACCTTGGCCTGGTCGAACTCGGCGCGGCCGTGTTCGTCGGCCAGCGCCACCTGGCTGGACAGTTGCACCGTGGCGCTGGGCTGCACCGCCGGCACCGGCTCGCCGGCCGTCTTGCGTTCGGCAACCGGCGCCGTGGCGGCGGGCTGGTGGTCGATGGGCGTGATCTTCATGCTGAACTCCTTGAGTGCCGCACCGCGGACCGCAGCGCCGGCACCTGAAGGCGGGTTGCGGCTGGCGCGCGGCCGGTGCTGAACCGGGCATGTGCGGGATATCGGACGCAGCGCGCGCCGACTTGAGCCCTGATCGCACGAATTCTGGCAGCGCACCCGCGCAGCGCGGGGTGCTCGGCGTCGCGGCGGCGCTGCGCACGCCGCCGCGCCGCGCCATCGCGGCCGCGGTTCAAAGCGCCACCTCGACCCGGCCGCGGCCGACCGGCAGCCCGCTGAGCACGCGGCCGTTGTCGGTGCGCACACGCACCGGCCGGCCCTCGATGCCCGGGCCCATCGCCTGCGCACGCCCACTCACACTGAAGCCCTTGCCGTGCGCCACCAGCTGCACCGTGTCGCCGGCGGCAAACCACTGGCGCTGGCGCAGATCGCTGGCGCGCAGCGCTGCGCCGGCCGGCAGCGCGCGTGCCAGCTCGCGCCCGACCAGACGCGACGCGTCGGCCAGCGGCGGCGCGGCGGCAGCGGCCCAATCGACCTCGGCCTGCTGCAGTTGGCCCGCTTGCAGCACCTGGCCGGCGGCCAGCGGCGTGTTCAGCACCCAAGCCGGCGCGAACACCCTCACCGTCACCGGCAGGTACACGTTCCACGGTGTCGGGCCTTCGACACAACGCAGCCCGATGCGGCTGCGGCCCCAGGCGCGCACGCCCGGCGGCAGATACGGCTCGATGCGCTCGCACGGTGCCAGCCGCAGCCTCGGGTTCAGCCGGCCGGGCTCGACCTGCACCCGCAGTTGCGGCAGCCCCAGCGCGCTGCCCACCTGCTGGCCGACCTGCTCGCCAAGCTCGCGGATGCGCGACCAGGTGGCTTCGTCCAGACCGCCGGCCGCGGCGTCGCCAGCGACGGCCTGCGCCTGCGCGGCGCCGCTCGCCGCCAGCCACAGCGCGGCGCGCAATGCGCGTGCGGCGCGGCGCGTTGGGCGGGCTGGGGCGGACAGGCTCACGCGGCCAATGTAGGGCCGCGGTGCGCGCCGCAGCGCGGCGAACTGGGCCGCCTTCGCCGCGTTGTTCGAACCCATGGCGGGTGCGGGCGCTGCCCAGAATGCGGCCGCATGAAGGTGCCCTCGATGCCGCCACGATCATGCAGCGCCTGAGCGACGGCTTGAACTTCCAGGCGCAGGCGCTGGCGTTGCGCTCCGAACGCCAGCGGCTGCTGGCCAGCAACATCGCCAACGCCGACACCCCGGGCTACGTTGCGCGCGATCTGGACTTCGCGGCGGCGCTGCGCGAGGCCACCGGCGCGGCCGGCGGCAGCGGGCTCGGCACGGCCGACGCCGCGCGCGCCGCGCTCGGCACCGCGCTGCGCTCGCTGCGCGCCGGGTTGCCGGCGCTGGCGGATCAAGGCGCCGGGCTGGCCGAAGCCCACCTGCGCTACGCCGCGCCGGCGCACAGCAACCTGGACGGCAACTCGGTCGACATGGACCGCGAGCGCGCATCCTTCGCCGACAACAGCGTGAAGTACGAGGCCACGCTGCGTTTCATCAACGGCCAGGTGCGCACGATGCTCGATGCGATGAAGCCGCACAACCAGGGTTGATCGTCAGGCGCAAGGAGGCCAGCTCATGAGCATGTTCAGGATCTTCGACGTCAGCGCCAGCGCGGTCAGCGCGCAAAGCCAGCGGCTCAACGTGGTGGCGTCCAACCTGGCCAACGCCGACACCGTGGCCGGCCCCGACGGCAAGGCCTACAAGGCGCGGCAGGTGGTGTTCCAGACCGAGCTGATGGGTGCGGCCAGCGCCGCCGGCGTGCGCGTGGCCGCGGTCGGCGAGGACAACACCCCAGGGCGGCGCGTGCACGATCCCAAGCACCCCGGCGCCGACGCCGACGGTTACGTCACCTACAGCAACGTCAACACGGTGGAAGAGATGGTCAACATGATCTCGGCGTCGCGCTCGGTGCAGAACAACCTGGAGGTGATGAACACCGCCAAGACGCTGCTGCAAAAGACGCTGCAGCTGGGCAACTGAGCCGGGGGCGCCCGATGAGCAGCATCGCCGCGCTGGCCGAGCGCATGAACGCCGCCGCCACCGGCACCGCGGCGACGAAGAACGACGCCGGCTCGCAGGACCGCTTTCTGAAGCTGCTGGTCGCGCAGATGCAGAACCAGGACCCGATGAACCCGCTGGACAACGCCCAGGTCACCAGCCAGATGGCGCAGATCAACACCGTCAGCGGCATCGAAAAACTCAACACCACGGTGGCGGGGCTGAACGGCCAGCTGGTGCAGTTGCAGGCGCTGCAGGGCGCGACACTGGTCGGGCGCGACGTCACCGTGATCGGCAACCGCTTGTCGGTGGCCGAGGGCGTAGGCGTCGGCGGCTTCGAGCTGACCGCCGCGGCCGACCAGGTGAAGGTGGAGATCGTCAACGCCGCCGGCCATGTGGTCGGCAGCGTGCCGCTGGGGGCCTCGAGCGCCGGGCGCCACGCCTTCGCGTGGCCGGCCGGCAACGCCAGCGACGCCGACGGCTACCGCTTCCGCGTCAGCGCCACCGCCGGCAGCGCCAGCGTGCTGGGCGAGACGCTGATGCGCGACCGCGTCGACGCCGTCAGCCACAGCGGCAACAACGTCAACCTCGAGCTGCGCCATTCCGGCGCGGTGGCCTACGACACCGTCAAGGCGTTCAACTGAAGCGGCTTGACGCCGCTGTCACCACGAAGGCAACCCCATGAGCTTCCAGCAAGGCCTGTCCGGACT
>CALBTN010000192.1 GCA_937967345.1 uncultured Rubrivivax sp.
CGCTATGCGCTGGTGACGATGTGCATCGGCGGCGGCCAGGGCATCGCCGCGGTGTTCGAGCGCGTCTGAAGCCAAGCGCACGCCGCGTCACAACGCGGCAACGGCAGTGGGCCCGACGGGCCCATTGTCGTTTTCAGCGCGTGGGTGGCCGGGTCGAGCGCAGCGGCCGGCCGTAGCTCGTCGTACCAAGCACAGAGGGTGACGCACAGGGGTGACGCGCATGGCCGATGACACGCCACCGGGGCTGATCGTGCTGCACGGCAATCGTCTCGAACTGCTGGCCGAGGCGGTGTTCGGCTGGCTGGCGGCCCATCCGCTGGCCGCGCTCGAGCGCGAGACGATCCTGGTGCAAAGCAACGGCATGGCCGAGTGGCTCAAGATCGAACTCGCGCTCGCGCACGGCGTGTGCGCGTCGACCACCGTCGAGCTGCCCGCCCGCTTCATCTGGCGCGCCTACCGCGCGGTGCTCGGGCGCGGCGCGGTGCCGTCGGCCTCGGCGCTGGACAAGCTGCCGCTGACCTGGCGGCTGATGCGGCTGCTGGCCACGCTGGCGGATCAGCCGCCCTTCGCCGCGCTGGGTCGCTTTGTCGGCGACGGTGATGGCGCGCGGCGTTTGCAGCTCGCGCAGCGGCTGGCCGACCTGTTCGACCAGTACCAGGTCTACCGAAGCGATTGGCTGCAGGACTGGGGCCGCGACGTCGACGTCCTGCACACCGGCCGGCACGGCGACGGCGGTCAAGTCGAACCGGTGCCGCCTGACCAGAGCTGGCAGCCAGCGCTGTGGCGTGCGCTGCAGTCCAGCCTCACGCCGCAACAGCAGCGCACGTCACGCGGCGAGTTGCACCGGCGCTTCCTCGAGGCGCTGCAGGCCGCCGCCGGCAGCCAACGCGCGTTCGCTGAGCTGCCGCGGCGCGTCGTGCTGTTCGGCACCACCCACGTCCCGCAGCACACGCTCGAGGCGATCGCGGCGCTGTCGGCGCATTGCCAGGTGCTGCTGGCGGTGCCCAACCCGTGCCGCTACCACTGGGCCGACATCATCGACGGGCGCGAACTGATGCGCTTCGCGCGCAGGCGCCACGCGTTGCGCCAGGGCCGGGATCTGTCGGCCGTGCCGCTGCAGGACATGCACGCGCACGGCCATCCGCTGCTCGCCGCGTGGGGACGCCAGTGCCGCGACTTCGTGCGCCAGCTCGATGCCTTCGACGACGCGCAGGCCGCGCTGCAGCGCTTCGAGCTGCCCCGCGTCGATCTGTTCGACGACGCCGCCGGCGACACCCTGTTGCAGCAGGTCCAGGCCGCCGTGCGCGACCTGTTGCCGCTGGCCGAGCACCCGCAGCGCGGCGCGGCCGCGCACGATCGCTCGATCGTCTTCCACATCGCGCACAGCGCGCAGCGCGAGGTCGAGATCCTGCACGACCAGCTGCTGCAACTGCTGGCCGAGCCGCCTGCCGGGCGGGCGCTGGCGCCGCGCGACATCGTCGTGATGGTGCCCGACATCGAAGGCTTCGCGCCGGCCATCCGCGCGGTCTTCGGCCAGCACCCGCGCTCGGATCCGCGCCACATTCCGTGGGGCATCGCCGACCAGAAACAGCGCCAGCAGCAGCCGCTGCTGGTGGCGCTGGAAACGCTGCTGCACGCACCGCAGGAGCGCTTTGGCGTCAGCCAGATGCGCGCGCTGGTGGAGCTGCCGGCGGTCGCGGCACGCCTGGCGATCACGCCCGACGACTCCGCGCTGCTGCTGCAGTGGATCGAAGGCGCGGGCGTGCGCTGGGGGCTGAACGCCGCGCAGCGTGAGCTGCTGGGGCTCGCCGCCGGCGGCGAGCACAACAGCTGGGCCTTCGGCCTGCGCCGCATGCTGCTGGGTTATGCCAGCGGCGAGCCGGTCTCGGCCGAGATCTATGCCGACATCGAGCCCTACGCCGAGGTGGCCGGCCTCGATGCCGGACTGGCCGGCGCGCTGGACGAGCTGCTGCGCACGCTCACCACGTGGTGGAGCGACTCGCTGCTGGCGCGATCACCGGCGGCCTGGGCCGCGCGGTTGCGCCGGCTGCTCGATGGGCTGCTGCGGCCCACCGACGACATCGAGCGCGGCGTGCTCGCCGCGCTGGACGACGCGCTCGCCGACTGGCTGCAAGCCTGCGAGGCGGCCGGCTTCGACGAGGCGGTCGATCTGGCGGTGGCACGCGAAGCCTGGCTGGGCGGGCTCGACGAACCGCGGGTGTCGCGCCGCTTCAAGGCCGGCGGCGTCACCTTTTGCACCTTGCTGCCGTTGCGCGCGATCCCGTTCGAGGTGGTGTGCCTGCTCGGCATGAACGATGGCGACTACCCGCGGCGCGGCAGCCGCATCGACTTCGACCTGATGGCGCTGCCAGGGCAGGCGCGCCCCGGCGACCGCTCGCGCCGCGACGACGACCGGCAGCTGATGCTCGATGCGGTGCTGTCGGCGCGCCAGGTGCTGTACCTCAGTTGGACCGGCCGCAGCCAGCGCGACAACCAGGTGCAAGCGCCTTCGGTGCTGGTGTCGCAGTTGCGCGACTACCTGAGCGCCGGCTGGGGGCCGCAGGTGGTGGCGCAGCGCAGCACCGAGCATCCGTTGCAGCCGTTCAGCCGCCGCTACTTCGAGCCGGCCGCACCCGGCGAGCCGGCGCCCTTGTTCACCTATCAGACGCAGTGGCGCGCCGCGCATGTCGAACCCGAGCCGGCCATGCCGCGGCTGGCCACCACGCCGGCGGCGGCCGAGGCCGGCATGGCGCCGATCACGCTGCAGCGGCTGGCGGCTTTTGTGCGCAAACCGGTGCAGGAGTTCTTCCGCCAGCGGCTGCGGGTGTCGTTCGGCGAACTCGAGGCGGCCGACACCGACGACGAGGCCTTCGCCGGCCAGGGGCTGCAGCGCTGGGCCTGGATCGACGAGGTGCTGCGCGCCTGCCGCCGCACGGTCGCGGCGTCGACGCGCGCGGTGCCGGATGAGCCGATCGAAGATCTGCTGCAAGCCCAAGTCGGCCGGCTCGAGCGCGCGGGGCGGCTGCCGCTGGCGGGGCCGGGGCGGCTGGCGCAGGCGCAGCTGACGCAAACGCTGCGGCCGATGGCCGCGGCCTGGCGTTCGGTGCTGCTCGAGTTGCCGGTCGAGTGCGACAGCTTGGCGCTGCGGCTGGTGCACCCGCACGCCGATGGGGTCGTCTTCGACGACGTGCTGGCCGCCCGACGCACGGCCGCTGGTGCAGGCCTGCCGGTCTGGATCGAACTGCAGGCCAGCAAGCTGGCCGATGCCGGCGGCAAGACTGCAGGCCCGCTGCCGCGGCCGGACAAGCTGGTGTCGGCCTGGCTGCGCTGCCTGGCCAGTGCCGCCTGCGGCTGCCCGACCGGCGGCATCGTCATCGGCGAGGCGGCGCTGGTGCGGCTGGACGCGATCGAACCCGGCGACGCGCTGCCGGTGTTGCTCGACTTGATGCTGGCCTACCACGACGGCCTGGCTGGCAGCCAGCCGCTGCCCACCGCGATCAGGACCGGCATCGCCTGGCTGACGCAGCCGGACAAGGCGGCTGCCGCCTTCGACGGCCAGTTCCGCAGCCCGGTGCCCGGCGAGGGCAAGGAGCCCTGCCTGGCCCGGCTGTTCGCCGATTTCGCCAGCCTGCAGGCGCAGCCGCAGTTCGAGGCCGCGACCCGGCGCCTGTACGGGCCGTACCTGAGCTGGCTCGACACGCACGCGAGCGTGCAACTGCTCGAGCCCGAAACCGCCCCGCAGGACGCGGCCGATGACTGAAGTGCTGGACCCCCTGCGCCTGCCACTGCACGGCAGCCGCCTGATCGAAGCCAGCGCGGGCACCGGCAAGACCTGGACGATTGCCACGCTGGTGGTGCGTCTGGTGGCCGGCCATGGCTGCGAGCCGCGGCAGCCGCGCGAGATCCTGGTGATGACCTTCACCCGCGCCGCCACGCGCGAGCTCTCCGAGCG
>CALBTN010000193.1 GCA_937967345.1 uncultured Rubrivivax sp.
AGATCCACATCATCGAGCCCTTCGTCGCCAGCGTCGGCTTCGTGCACAACGAGGGGGGACGCGATTCGCGGCTGCGCTGCCTGACGATCGAGGAGTACCGGGCGCAGAAAGCGCAGGGTGCGGCGCAGGCGGCGCACAGCGCCACGCCATCATGAGCTGGACCACGCCGGTCGAGCTGCGCGCCCAGGTGCAGCGGCTGTGGGAGCGCGGCGAGTTGCTGCGCGCTGCGGTGTCGGATGCGCCGACCTGGCCGCTGCGGCTGAGCCTGAAGATCCCCAGCGCAGCCGAGCTGTCCGAGCGCTTCGAGGCGGTGCGTGCCTGGGTGCGCGACGTCGCCGACGCGCCGCCGCTGCGCATCGAGTGGCGCGACTGGAACCATCGCGTGCAGGGGCTGCAACGGCTGCCGGCGGCGGTCTGGCTCGACAGCCTGCCAGACGCGCTGGCCCTGATCGGCAAGGCGCGCCAGGCGCAACGCTTCAAGGCCTTGTGGCAGCACACGGCCGCGGCACAGCCGGCGCTGCAGGCGTGGCTGCTGCGGCGCCCGCTGCAGGCGCTGGAGCTGGCCGAGCGCTGGCAGCGTCTGCTGGCGGTGGTGGCGTGGTTGCAGGTGCATCCGCGGCCGGGCGTGTACCTGCGCCAGGTCGACGTGCCCGGCGTCGACAGCAAGTTCATCGAGCTGAACCGCGGCGTGTTGATCGAGTTGCTGGACCTGGCGCTGCCGCCCGAGGCGATCGATCCCTCAGCCAGCGGCGTGGCGCAATTCGCGCGCCGCTACGGTTTCATCGACAAGCCGCTGCGGATCCGCTTTCGGCTGCTCGACGCGGCCCTGCCCAGTCTGCCGGGTTGCGAGGGACTGCCCGACGTCACACTCGACGCTGCAAGCTTCGCGGTGCTGGCGCTGCCCGTCGATCGTGTCTTCATCACCGAGAACGAAACCAACTTCCTCGCGTTCCCGCAGGCACCCCGCGCCATCGCCGTCTTCGGCGCCGGCTACGGCTGGGACGCGCTGGCGCGCGCGGCGTGGCTGCAGCGCTGCCGGCTGCACTACTGGGGCGACATCGACACCCACGGCTTCGCCATCCTCGACCAACTGCGCGGCCACTTTCCGCAGGCGGCGTCTTTCCTGATGGATCGCGAGACGCTGCTCGCCCACCGAGCGCACTGGGGCGACGAGCCCGAGCCCGTGCGGCACGATCTGGCGCGGCTGACCACACCGGAGGCGCAGACCTACGACGAGCTGCGCTTCGATCGACTGCAACCCAGGCTGCGGCTGGAGCAGGAGCGTGTGGGCTTCGGCTGGTTGAACGAGCAGCTGCGCCGACTGCCGTAGCGTAGGCGCCGCGCGCGGCGCGGCCGCGGATCAGGTCAGCCCCAGCCGCTGGCTGCTGCGAAACACCGGCCGGTCGATGTCGCCATCGGCTGCCACTGCGCGCGCGCGGCCGAGCCGCTTGGCTTCGTACAGCGCCAGATCGGCGCGCTGCAAGGTGGCGTCGATGCTCTCGCCGTCGCGCATCTGCACGATGCCGAAGCTCAGGCTCAGCCGCGGCAGCGCATGGGCGTGCGACTGCATCTGCAGATGCGACACCAGGCGCGCGGCCACCTGCATTGCGTCCTGGGTCGAGCTGCGCCGCAGCAGCATCACGAACTCGTCGCCGCCGTGGCGGCCGGCGACGTCGTGCGCGCGCAGCAGCTCGAGCGTGCAGCGCGATACCAGCTTCAACGCGCGGTCGCCGGCCGCATGGCCGAGCGTGTCGTTGATCTGCTTGAAGTGGTCGATGTCCACCAGCAGCAGCGTCGCGCTGCCGGCCTCGTCGAGCTGCAGCACGCGCCGCGCCAGCTCCTCGAAGCGCCGGCGGTTCGGCACCTGCGTCAGCATGTCGATGTTGGCCAGCACGCGCAGCCGGCGTTGCGACTCGCGCAGCACGCGCTCGGTGCGCTGGCTGCTCATCGTCAGCGCGACGAAGGCCATCGCGCTCGAGCCCAGCGCCACGATCGCCGCGTGCAGCGTCAGCGCATGCAGCGGCTGTTCCCAGGCCGCACCCAGCGCCGGCAGCAGCGCCACCGCCAGCCACAGCGCACCGAGCGAGCCCAGGCCGTCGACGTCGTGCTGCTGCGGCACCGACCACAGCACCAGCGCGGCGTAGATCGCGGTCGCGCTCGACGCCGCCAGCGGCAGCAAGCCGTCGAGTTGCGCCTGCGGCAGCCACAGCGGCGTCGCCACGGCCGCCACCAGCAGCAGCGCCAGCAGGCTCAGGTCCTGCAGCTCACTGCCGGGCAGCGCATCGCGCGCGTGGTAGCGGCGCAGACCCAGCAAGCTCAGCAGCGGCCACGGCGCGAACAGCCACGGCAAGGCCGTCGAGGCGACGTCGGCCCAACCCAGCAGGCCGATCGCGGCGGCGGCGGCGGTGTTCAGCCACAGCGCGCCGATCCACCAGCCGAAGCCGCGGTGGCTGCGCTGGGAGCGAGTGAACAGGCTCAGCGCAGCCGCCGCCACCCCGGTGACGGCAGCGCACATCAAGAACAGCGGCGCGAGCATGTCCATGCGTGAAATTGTGCGGACCCGCGTCGTAACAATCGCCGTTGCGCAGCCGCCGAATTGCAACGCCGGGCTTCAAGTGCAAGCAAAGTGTTACCGGCGGGCGCCGCGCAGGGCGCACCCGGCGGATGCCCTATGCTGCGCGCCATGAAGGAGCTGCTCGACTCGTTCTGGCGCGCTGCGGCCTACTGCGTGCACCCGAAGGTGATCGTGTGGTCGCTGCTGCCGCTGCTGTTCGCGGTGGCGGCGGTGCTGGGCCTGGGCTGGCTGTACTGGGAAGCCGCGGTGGCCAGCGTGCGCGCGACGCTCGAGCAATGGTCGCTGGTGATGAGCTTCATGAACTGGCTGGCGTCGATCGGCGCCGCCGGCTTCGGTGCGGTGCTGGCGCCGTTGATCGTGGTGGCGGTGGCGGTGCCGCTGATCGTCGTGGCCTCGCTGCTGCTGGTGGCCTGGTTGATGACGCCGGCGCTGGTCAATCTGGTGGCCGAACGGCGATTCCCGGCGCTGCAGCGCAAGCGCGGCGCCGGCTGGGTTGCCAGCGCGCTGTGGTCGCTGGGTTACATGCTGCTCGCGCTGGTGCTGCTGGTGCTGAGCCTGCCGCTGTGGCTGGTTCCGCCGCTGGTGCTGGTGCTGCCGCCGCTGATCTGGGGTTGGCTGACCTACAAGGTGATGAGCTACGACGTGCTGGCCGCGCACGCCAGCGCCGACGAGCGGCGCCAGCTGGTGCGCGAACATCGCTGGCCGATGCTGGCCATCGGCATGGTCACCGGCTATCTCGGCGCGGCACCGTCGCTGCTGTGGGCGGTGAGTGCGGCTGCGCTGGTGCTGGCCCCGGTGCTGGTGGTGCTGACGGTGTGGCTGTACACGCTGGTGTTCGCCTTCGCCGCGTTGTGGTTCACCCACTACGCGCTGGCCGCGTTGCAGCGGCGGCGCGATCGGGCCGAGGCCGAAGACGCGGTGGCGGCTGC